>JADGBD010000128.1:673-5161 GCA_015231665.1 Gammaproteobacteria bacterium | reverse complement strand
CTGAATTCGTCGCTCATGCGAAAAAATTGCTTGCCCTGATCCATCATGCGGCGCATAAAATCGCTGCCAGTATCCGGCATCGAGGGGGAAACCGCCTGCCACCAGTGGTCCATGGCGCTTTCCCAGGGGGATCTCACGGGTTTCTCCATGCCCATGGCCTTGCGGCTCATCGTGGTCCAGTTGTCCCAGTATTTTTGCTGGATTTTCATCCAGTCATCATTCCAGAAGGGGGAATCGGTCATTGGGTGGTTCCTGCTGTGTGGTTTGCTATTTGAGGGCCAAGAGGTAAACTAACACCGAAATTTGTGCGCCGCAACAATTTCCAATGTGCCATGACCTGCACCCACAGGGGTGTGAGGTTCCTGGCCAGTATATCCAAAACCACAACACCCTGGGGGGACTCATAGTGACTGAGAATGTAGTAATAGTGGCCGCAGGCCGCACCGCAATCGGTAGCTTTGGCGGCAGTCTGGCCGGTATTCCGGCCCATGAACTGGGCGCCAAGGTCATCTCGGCCCTGCTGGCCAAGACCGGCATCAAGCCCGAGCAGGTGGACGAGGTGATCCTCGGCCAGGTGCTCACCGCCGGCGTTGGCCAGAACCCGGCCCGCCAGGCCAGCATCGCCGCCGGTCTGCCGGTGGAAACCCCGGCGCTGACCATCAACAAGGTCTGCGGCAGCGGGCTGAAGGCCGTGCATCTGGCAATGCAGGCCATTCGCTGCGGCGATGCCGAGATCGTCGTCGCCGGCGGTCAGGAGAACATGAGCGCCGCGCCCCACGCCCTGCCCAATTCGCGCAACGGCGCCAAGATGGGCGAATGGAAGATGGCCGACACCATGATCGTCGATGGCCTCTGGGATGCCTTCAACAACTATCACATGGGCCAGACGGCGCAAAACATCGCCGACAAGTACAACATCAGCCGCGCCGATCAGGACCAGTTCGCCGCCAGCTCCCAGCAGAAGGCTGAGGCGGCGCTGAACGAGGCCCGCTTTGCCGATGAGATCATTCCGCTGGAAATCCCCCAGCGCAAGGGCGATCCGCTGATCTTCGACCGCGACGAATTCCCCCGTGCCGGCACCACCGCCGAGACCCTCTCCAAGCTGCGCCCGGCCTTCTCCAAGGATGGCTCGGTCACCGCCGGCAATGCCTCGGGGATCAACGACGGCGCCGCGGTGGTCATCGTCATGGCCGAATCCAAGGCCAAGGAACTGGGGCTCAAGCCCATGGTGCGCATCGCCGCCTTCGCCTCCGCCGGGGTCGACCCCGCCTACATGGGCACAGGCCCCATCCCCGCTTCCACCAAGGCTCTGGCCAAGGCCGGCTGGCAGGTGGATGACCTGGATCGCATCGAGGCCAACGAGGCCTTCGCCGCCCAAGCCATGTGCGTCAATCAGGAGATGGGCTGGGATACCGACAAGGTCAATGTCAATGGCGGCGCCATCGCCCTGGGTCACCCCATCGGCGCCTCTGGCGCCCGGGTGCTGGTGAGCCTGCTGCACGAAATGCAGCGCAGCGGCGCCAACCGCGGCCTGGCCACCCTTTGCATCGGCGGTGGCATGGGCGTGGCCATGGCGGTGGAGAAGGTCTAGTCAGCCTTCAGCAGCCAGCCTTCAGCGGTCAGCTTTTTTGCATCTCTCCCCTGCGGGGAGAGGTCTGGCGGCTGGCGGCTGAAAGCTGAAGGCTAGCGGCTGATGAGCTTTTAGCCGCCAAATGAATTAAACTCATCGGCCCTGCTCCACCCTGCACATCTTAAGGATGCATCATGGCCGAACGCTTGATCAAGAAATACCCCAACCGCCGCCTCTACGATACCGATCAGAGCAAGTACATCACCCTCTCCGACCTCAAGGAACTGATCATTCAAGGCGAGAAGATCAGCGTGATCGACTCCACCAGCAGCGAAGACATCACCCGCTCCATCCTCATGCAGATCATTCTCGAGACCGAGGCCGGTGGCGAACCCCTGTTCAGCGCCGCCATGCTGGCGCAGATCATCCGCTTTTACGGCGGCGCCCTGCAGAGCCCCTTCAGCCGCTATCTGGAAGAAAGCCTCAACCTCTTCACCCGCCAGAACGAGGCCTTTCTCACCTCCATGACCGGCAACCCCATCGAAGGCCTGGCGCGGATGACCGAGCAGAACCTGAAGATCTGGGAGCAGATGCAGGCGCAGTTTCTCAAGGCCAGCGGTTTCTCCGCCGGCGACAAGGGCCGCGAAGGCGAAGGCGCTTAGCGCGCATTGAGCGAGCAGCTACATCCCGGAACCGCCAAGCCCTCTGGGGTGGTGCGGCACCGGCAACTGCCGCGACCGATTCTCAGCAAATACTTTTTCATCTTGAAAACAGCAAGATAAACACAGTCCAGGGCCATTTTGTGCGGCGCACAAAAATTTTCTTGACAGCTTTAGTTTCATCTCCTATTCTTCACATCAGCAAATGTTGCGATGCACAAAACTGATTAAGAACCAACCCTGGAGATTGCCAAATGAAAACTGCAAAAGAAAACCTCGACATCATCAACGACCTGAGCACCAAAGGCTACGACAACCTGCGTCAGCTGGGTGAACTCAACCTGGCCACCTGGAACCGCATGATGGAAACCCAGCTGAACACCTACAGCCAGCTGATGGAAAGCGCCATCAACCAGACCAAGGCAGTCACCGAAGCCAAGAACTACCAGGACGCCCTGCGCACCCAGCTGGAAATGGGCCGCAAGATGAGCGAAACCCTGATCGGCAAGACCCGCGAAATGGCTGAAATGAGCCAGCAGGTGGGCACCGAGTACCGCACTTGGTTCGAAAAGAACCTGGCCGCCAGCAAGGAAGAGCTGGAGAAAGTGGCTGCAAAGGCCGCCTGATTCATGTAATCATTAGGCTCAAGGCCCGCCCCACAAGGGCGGGTTTTTTTTGATCCCGAGTTTGGCCAACCCGACTAAACCAGCCGGACTAAACCGGATCGCAAAGGCCGCTAAGAAAACGCAAAGGGCGCAAAGGGATTAAAAGCTGTAAGTAACTGCTCACTCCCTCTCCCCAGCCCATCTCCCCCATGGGGCGAGGGGCTTAGCCGCCAGAAAGGAAAAACTACAATCCTTTGCGTGCTCTGCGCTCCTCAGCGTTCTCTGCGTCCTAATACTTTCGACCGACTTACCCAATCACATCCCTGGAGGAAAACATGAGTTGCACCAATAAAATTGCCGTAGTCACCGGTGGTCTCGGCGGTATCGGTACTGCCATCTGTCGGCGTCTCAGTGCCGAAGGCGCCAAGGTGATTGCCACCTATCACCCCTCGGAAGCGGACAAGGTTCCGGGCTGGCTGGCGGATCAGGCTGGTGACACCGAAGCGGTGGTCGGCGATGTCGCCAACGCCGCTGACAGCGCCCGCATGATGGGTGAAATCCTGGCCAAGCATGGCCGTGTGGACATTCTGGTGAACTGCGCCGGCATCACCCGCGACACCACCATGAAGAAGATGACCCCGGAGCAGTGGGATGCGGTGATCGACACCAACCTCAGCAGCGCCTTCTACGTCACCCAGCCGGTGTGGAACAGCATGATCGAGCACGGCTTTGGCCGGGTGATCAATATCTCTTCGGTGAACGGCCAGCGCGGTCAGTTCGGTCAGGCCAACTACGCCGCCGCCAAAGCCGGCATGCACGGCTTTAGCATGACCCTGGCCTATGAGGGCGCCACCAAGGGTGTGACCGCCAACACCATCTCCCCCGGCTACATCGAAACCGCCATGACCGCCGCCATGCGCGATGACGTGCGCGAATCGATCATCTCCGGTATCCCCATGCGCCGCATGGGCACCCCGGAAGAAATCGCTCACGCCGTGGCCTTTGTTGCCGACGACAACAGCACCTACCTCACCGGCGCGAACATTCCGGTGAATGGCGGCTTGTTTATTCACTAGTCATCAGCCGTCAGCGGCCAGCCTTCAGCTGCCAGCTGGGGTTGCCAGGGCTGTTTAGAGCCCCTCTCCCCGTTGGGGAGAGGGGCTTTTTTATAGCTGGCAGCTGGCGGCTGACATCTACAAATGCCTCCGCACCCCCACCACATCCGGTTCTTCGCCGTTGTGGACGATGCGGAAGCCCAGGTCCTGGCACAGGCGCAGCATCTTGCTGTTGTTGGCCAGCACTTCGCCTTCCATCACCTCTATGCCCCGGTCGCGGGCGACAAACATCAGCCGCTGCATCAGGTGGCGGCCTATGCCCTTGCGCTGCCATTCATCCGCCACGGTGAGGGCGAATTCGCAGGAATGCCGATCTGAATTGCTCACATAACGCACCACTCCGAGGATGCGCGCCTGTGGCGTGTTTTCGTTGATGATGGCGATCAGGGCCATCTCGCGGTCGTAGTCGATCTGGGTAAAGCGCGCCAGCATCAGCGGGCTGAGCTTGTCCAGGCTCTGCATGAAGCGGAAATAACGACTCTCCGCCGACCGATTCTCGACAAACTGCTTCTCGCAGCCGGCGTCTTCCCGCCGAATCG
>JADGBD010000128.1:0-604 GCA_015231665.1 Gammaproteobacteria bacterium | reverse complement strand
GTATCGCCATGTGGTCATAGCGCGCGATGCTGGTCTTGGGATGGCCGACGCGGATGCGTGCATCCAGGGCGATGACTCCCTGCTCGTCAACCAGCAGGGGGTTGATGTCCAGTTCGAGAATCTCCGGCAGCTCGCAGGCCATTTCCGAGATGCGCTGCAGCACCTCCACCAGGGGTCCCAGATTGGCCTCGGGGAAATTGCGGAACTTGCGCAGGAACTGGGCCATACGGGTGCCTTCGATGAGCCTTTTGGTCAGGTACTCATTTAGCGGCGGCAGGGCCACATGGGCATCGTCAAACAGTTCCACCGCCACCCCGCTGGCGCCGAACTTGATCACCGGGCCAAACACCGGGTCCTGAACTATGCCCACCATGATCTCGCGGGCATGGGGCCGGCTGGACATGGGCTCAACCGTCACCCCTTCCAGGCGCGCACCCGGCACCTGGATCGCCACCGCCTCCATCATCTCGCGAAAAGCGGTGCGCACGCTGCGCGGCTCGCGGATGTTCAGGCGCACCCCGGAGACATCGGATTTGTGAAAGATCTCCGGCGAGTTTATCTTCATCGCCCCCGGCACGCCCAGGCTCTCGGCCGCGATCAGGGC
>JADGBD010000127.1 GCA_015231665.1 Gammaproteobacteria bacterium | reverse complement strand
GCCGGCTTAGGGTAAAGTAGCCACTTTGTATTCGACATGAGGCCTGCCATGCAGATCGGACCCCGCGAGATCACCACCCCCTTTCGCCCCATTCCCCTGGAAGTGCCTGAGGGGATGAAGCCCAACGAGTTTTTCAACAGCACCGAGAACCTCAACGATCTGATCCACAACAACGGCCTGCTGGTGAACCCGGAGAACCTGCTGCTGTATCGCAAAGCCCTGGGTCACAGCACCGAGTTCGATACCTCGATCATCTATAACACCTCGAAGACGGTGCTCAATCCGCTGGGCCGGCCGGTGCGCCGCACCCAGGTGCCGGAGGCGGTGAAGCAGGTGTGGAACCGGATGAACCAGATCCTCATCGACTACATGCTGGAGCGCTACCCGGACCCGGATCAAGCCCTGGTGCTGGCAGGGGAGGCCAGCCTGGACGCCACCTGGCCCTTGACCTCGCCGGGGGTGCCGAGCATTCGCATGCTGCACAACCATTTCATCGTCTTCCCCATGGATCAGTTGCGTGATGCCGAACTGGCGGACCAGGCCAACCCCAATCTCACCGATGGTGGCCAGCACTCGCTGTTCCAGGCCTACATGCGCGATGTCTATCGGGAATTCTTCGAGCAGGCGCTGGACCTGCGCGTGCTCAAGCCGCTGCACAGCCACGAATCCAACCTCAGGCTCACCGGCTATCCCCAGGGCCTGCCCTGCTGGGAAATCCAGGGCGGTGCCGAGGCGCTCAAGGATATTCGCTTCTGGCAGGAGTATGACGAGATCCTCAAGGGCTTCATCGACTTTTACCGCAGCTTCTTCGCCCAGGTCTCCAGCCGCAACTCGCCGATGCTGGCGGACGTCTATTACCCGCAGCAGGTGGAGAGCGTGCTGCTGTTCAACAACGCCTTCATGGGCGCGGCGAAGAAGGTGCGCGAGCGCTGCATCAAGGACCCGGCCTACGCCAATGCCATCCGCTGGCAGCCGGCGTTCAAGCAGCTGATCTACCGCAACGATGCGGGCAAGCTGGTGGTCACCATCAGCCAGAACTCCATCGGCAACGCCATCACCGAGCTGCTCGGCGTGGTGGTCAAGCGGGTGCCCGATGCCGAGGCCTACGGCCAGCAGGAGCCGGCCCTGATCGAAAGGCTCCTGGAGGTGCGCGCCCGCCTGATCGACGCCGACCTGGGCGAGGCCATAGCCACCGAGCAATGGGGCGGGGCCTGAGCAAGGTCAAAAGCACACTTCAGGACGCAGAGATCGCCGAGTAGCGCAGAGCACGCGGAGTTTGCTATTGCGTAATGCGTAACCCATTCCCGGGATGACAAAAAACCCGGCCGAAGCCGGGTTTGTCGATCAGACCGAGGTCAGACTCAGTTGAACGGGGTCGGACGCGGGGTCTTGTCGCTGGATGGCGGCAGGATCGGCATCAGGAACTGCGGCTGATCGCCAGTCAGGGTCTTGAGGAAGGCGACGACCTGGGCATTCTCCTGATCGCTGAACTTCTTGCCCAGCTGCAGCCGGCCCATGATGTCCACGGCTTCGGTCAGGGTGTTGGCGGCGCCATCGTGGAAGTAGGGATAGGTCATTTCCACGTTGCGCAGGGTCGGCACCTTGAACATGAAGCGGTCCGCATCCTTGCCGGTGACCGCGCTCAGGCCTTCAGCCGGGCTGTTGGCCTTGTAGGGCTCGACCACACCCATCTTCTGGAAGGACGTGCCGCCGAGGGCCTCGCCGTTGTGACAGGCGACGCAGCCGCTGTTCTTGAACAGGTTGTAACCGGCCAGCTCATCGGCGGTGATGGCGTCCTTGTCGCCCAGCAGCCACTTGTCGAAGCGGGAGTTGGGGGTGACCAGGGTCTTTTCAAACTCGGCGATGGCGGTGGTGACTTCATCGATGCTGATCTTGTCGGTGCCGAACACCTGCTTGAACTCGGTGACGTATTCCGGGATGGATTCGAGCACGCCAACGGCGAGCTCATGGGTAAAGCCCATTTCACCCGGGTTGGCGATAGGGCCGCCGGCCTGTTCCTTGAGGTCCTTGGCGCGGCCGTCCCAGAACTGGGCCACATTGAGGCTGGAGTTGAGCACCGTGGGGGCGTTGATCGGTCCCTGCTGCCATTTGTCACCGATGGAGGTGGGCAGGTTGTCGGTACCGCCCATGCTCAGGTTGTGGCAGGAGTTGCAGGAGATGAAGCCGGACTTGGACAGACGCGGATCAAAATAGAGTTTCTTGCCCAGTTCGACCTGAGCCAGGTTGATTTCCTGCACCGGGCGGATGGGTTTGACCGGCTCTTCGGCGATAGCGACGCCAGCCAGAGCAGTGATGGTAACGGCCAGAAGGCTGCGGGTAAATTTCAGGGCTTTTTGCATAGGCATGTGTTCACCTTGGAGTCATGTGGATAAAGCGGTATCATTTTTTACCACTTAGACAGCCTTCTCCATGATATTGCGCAATGAAAGCCTGGTTTTCCTGATCCAGATCAATTCGGGTGCGGGAAATTGGGCTTTTGGCCTGTTATTCGCCCGCCGGCAGCCTATTCAATGTTCTGAATCTGCTCGCGCATCTGCTCGATCAGCACCTTCATTTCCACCCCGCACTGGGTGATGGTCAGGTCGCTGGACTTGGAGCCCAGGGTGTTGGCCTCGCGGTTGAGTTCCTGCATGAGGAAATCCAGCCGGCGGCCGATGGGTTCCCGGCGCCGCAGCACTGACTCGATCTCACTGAGGTGGCTTTGCAGCCGGTCCATTTCTTCGTCCACATCCAGGCGCTGGCTGAGAATGGCCATTTCCTGCTCCAGCCGGCCGGGTTCGAGCTGATCGCCAAATTCGGCCAGACGCTCACGCAGACGCTTGCGCACGCTGTCGATCACCTCGGGCATGCGCTCCCTGGCCAGGACTACCTGCTGGCGCAGGGCCTCGGCGCGCTGGCGGATGAGCTCGGCGAGGCGCTCGCCCTCGCGCTCACGGTTGGCGATGAGCTGGTCGATGGCCTGATCCAGCAGGGCCAGGGCCTGCTCAATCACCGGCTCCAGATCGGGTCGCTGCTGCTCGATCACCCCGGGCCATTGCAGCAGGTCCATCAGGCTGGGGCGGGTCCAGTCGCCGCCCAGTTGGCGCGCCAGGTTGTCGGCGGCGCTGGCCAGTTGGCCGGCGAGATCGGTATTGAGCTCGATCTGGCCCTGCACCGCGGCGGTCGGCCGGTAGCGCAGGCCGCAGTCGATCTTGCCGCGGCTGAGGCGGGCGCCGAGGCGCTCGCGCACCGCGGTTTCGACCTGTCGCAGTTCTTCCGGCAGGCGCAGGCTGGGTTCGAGATAACGGTGGTTGACCGAGCGCAGCTCCCAGATCAACTCCCCGAGGTCGCCGCGCTGTTCGCAACGGGCAAAGGCGGTCATGCTGCAGGTCATCTTGGGGTCCTCCGGGTGGCTATGGCGATGGCGTAATCTTGCTATGATACCAGCATGATTCAGACCCCCAGTTGCAGGCCCTGCCGTGGCCGATGAGCGCAATCCCCTGGCCGATGGCAGCCAGATCGATTGCTATGAAATCATCAAGCCCATTGCCGGAGGGGGTTTCAGCCTGATCTACCTGGCCAAGGACCTGGATGACCAGTCGCGGGTGGTGATCAAGGAGTATTTGCCGAAGAAGCTGTCGCGGCGGGAGAAGGGCGCCAGCCAGGTACGCATCATCAGCGAGGAAAAACGCCACTCCTTCAACCAGGGGCGCAAGCTGTTCTACAAGGAGGCCAAGGTCCTCAGCCAGCTCAAGCACCCCAACATCGTCAACGTGCGCAATTTCTTTCTCGCCAACGATACCGCTTATATGGTGATGGACTACGAGGAAGGCAAAAACCTCGGCGGCTACATCCGCAAGCGCGGCGGCGGCCTGAGCACCAGCTTCATGATGACGGTGTTTCCGCCGGTGCTGGATGCCCTGGCCCTGGTGCATGACAACAATCACCTGCATCTGGACATCAAGCCCAGCAACATCCACCTGCGCTCCGGCGGCAACCCCCTGCTGCTGGATTTTGGCGCCGCCCATGAGTTTCTCGAGCGGGCACAGATTCGCACCGGCCGGGTGGTGACCCCGGGCTACTCGCCGGTGGAGCAGTACTATTCCACCGGCGCCCTCGGCCCCTGGAGCGATGTCTATGCCATGGGCGCGAGCATGCGCACCTGCCTGGACGGCAAGTCGCCGCCCACCGCCATCGAGCGCCACGCCAACGACAACCTCAAACCCGCGGCGGTGATCTACCGCAAGCGCTACCCGGCGCACCTGCTGCAGGCGATCGACTGGGCCATGGCGATAGATGCGCCGGACCGGCCACGCAATGCCCGCGAGTTGTTGCAAGCCTTTATCGGAAGCATCCCCGTCCCCCGGGATTGGGTGCGAAGCGAGGAGCTAGACCAAAGCGATGACCCAGAAAGCCTTTGAAACCAGCCAGATCAGCCTGCTCGGTGATCGGCGCAACAATCAGGACCGCTGCGCGGTGTTCGTCAGCGCCGGGGTGGTGCTGCTGGTGGTGGCCGACGGCATGGGTGGCCATCCCAAGGGCGAGGAGGCGGCGCAGATCGTCATCGACTGCTGCCACGACAGCTTCATGCGGGTGAAAAAGCCCATCGCCGAGCCGGAGCGCTTTCTCGATTACCTCGCCCACCAGGCCCACGATCAGATTCTCGCCTACGGTGAGGCCGAAGACCCGCCGGTTGACCCGCGCACAACGCTGGTGCTCTGCCTGGTGCAGGAGGGCCGAGCCTGGTGGGGCCATGTGGGCGACAGCCGTCTCTACCACTTCCGTCAGGGTGATTTACTCCAGCGCACCCTGGATCATTCCTACGTCGAGCGCCTGCGCCAGGATGGCCTGATCGAGGCTAACGAGATGGAGCGCCACCCCTTCAAGAACTACGTCACCCGCTGCCTCGGCGGCCTGGGGGCGACCCCGGAGCCGACCCTGGGTCCGAGCGCGGTGGTGCTGGAGCCGGGGGATGTGCTGCTGCTCTGCAGCGATGGCCTCTGGGGGCCGCTGGGGGATGAGCGCCTGGCCCTGGCCTTTGACGCCGAGGAAATGCACCTCGACAGCCTCCTGCGCAATACCGCCAACATGGCCCAGTACGAGGCCTCGCCGGGCAGTGACAACATCAGCGCGGTGGTCCTGCGCTGGCTCAAGCCGGCAGTCGCCGAAGCAGAATCGCCCCAGCCCGCTCAGCCCCAGTTCAACGGCGACAGCCTGGACGCCGCCATGCAGCGCCTGCGTTATGCCCTGGAGAATTTTGATGGCCAACGCCGGCCGGATGGGGACGCGGGTTCCAAGGACTGAGCCGACCGGGCGCGGCCGCCCCCGCCCCGGCATGCCATCCACCAAGAAAATCATTCACCTATATCCAGAGGAGCCCACCCATGAGACCCAGCGGTCGAACCCCCGAGCAACTGCGCCCCGTCAGTATCAGCCGTCATTTCAGCAATCATGCCGAGGGCTCGGTGCTGATTGCCTTTGGTGACACCCGGGTGATCTGCACCGCCTCGGTGGAGGAGCGCATCCCGCGCTGGATGAACGAGAACCAGGGCGGCTGGATCACCGCCGAATACGGCATGCTGCCGCGCTCCACCAGCAGCCGGATGAATCGGGAGGCCAGCGCCGGCAAGCAGGGCGGCCGTACCCTGGAGATCCAGCGCCTGATTGGCCGCTCCCTGCGTGCCGCGGTGGACCTCAAAGCCCTGGGCAAACGCACCATCACCCTGGACTGCGATGTCATCCAAGCGGACGGCGGAACCCGCACCGCTGCCATCACCGGCGCCTTTGTTGCACTGCAAGATGCACTGGCCAGTCTGGCCGCTACGGGCAAGCTGGAACATAATCCCACTCGTCAAGCAGTTGCAGCAGTTTCCGTAGGCATATATTGTGGCGTACCTGTGCTGGATTTGGATTATGCTGAAGACTCAGCAGCGGAGACCGACATGAACCTGGTGATGACCGACGACGGTCGCTTCATCGAGGTACAGGGCACCGCCGAGGGTCATCCCTACAGCCGGACGGAACTCATGGCTCTGCTCGACCTGGGCGAGGGCGGCATCCGCAGCCTGTTCGCCGCCCAGCGCGCGGCCTTGGCGGAATAAAAGCTTTCAACAGCGGACGCAGAGAACGCTAAGAAGC
>JADGBD010000126.1:3441-6168 GCA_015231665.1 Gammaproteobacteria bacterium | reverse complement strand
CCATATTCCCCTGCAGGAGCAGCTGGGCGATCGCCTGACCCGGCTGGCAGGGATGGATCGGGTGTTTTTTTGCAACTCGGGCGCCGAGGCCAATGAAGCGGCGATCAAGCTGGCGCGGCTGCAGGGTCATGCCAAGGGCATAGACAATCCGGCGGTTGTGGTGATGGAAAACAGCTTCCATGGGCGTACCCTGGCGACCCTCAGTGCCACCGGCAACCGCAAGGTGCAGGCGGGTTTCGAGCCTTTGGTGCAGGGTTTTGTGCGGGTTCCCTATGCCGATGTCGAGGCCCTGGAGAAGACCGCCGAGCTGCGCCACGACATCTGCGCCCTGCTGGTGGAACCGGTGCAGGGTGAGGGTGGTGTGCATGTGCCGCCGGCGGACTATTTACAGCGGCTGCGAGAGATCTGTGATCGGCGCGGTTGGCTGCTGATGCTCGATGAAATCCAGACCGGCATGGGCCGCACCGGCCGCTTTTTTGCCCATCAGCACAGCGCGATTCAGCCCGATGTGATGACCCTGGCCAAGGCCCTGGGCAACGGGGTGCCCATTGGTGCCTGTCTGGCCCGCGGAGCGGCGGCCGAGCTGTTTGCGCCGGGTAACCACGGCTCCACCTTTGGCGGCAATCCCCTGGCCTGCAGCGCGGCCCTGGCGGTGCTGGAGGTCATGGAAAGCGAGAATGTGCCAGCCCAGGCGGCAGAGAAGGGGGCGCAACTCAAGTCCCTGCTGACCCAGGCCCTGGCGGGCCTCAAGGGCGTGGTCGAGGTGCGCGGTCTGGGGATGATGCTGGGCATTGAGTTGGACCGGCCCTGTGCCGATCTGGTCGGTCGGGCGCTGGAGCAGGGCTTGCTGATCAATGTCACCGCCGATCGGGTGATTCGTCTGCTGCCACCGCTGCTGCTGTCTGTAGAAGACATGCAGCTGCTCAGTGACAAGCTCGCGGGCCTGGTTCGCGACTTTCTTGCCGCCTGAGGATGACTGCCATGACTCAGCCCAATCCACCGCGTCATTTTCTCAGCCTGCTGGATCTCAGCAGCATTGAACTGCGTGCCTTGCTGCAACGGGCCAGCGAGCTCAAGCGCCTGCAGCACAGCGGGGAGTTCTATCAGCCGCTGCAGAACCGCACCCTGGGGATGATTTTCGAGAAATCCTCCACCCGCACCCGCGTCTCCTTTGAGGTGGGCATGACCCAGCTGGGCGGCCATGCCCTGTTTCTCTCCCCGCGTGACAGCCAGCTGGGCCGGGGCGAGCCCATTGAGGACAGCGCCCGGGTGCTCTCGCGCATGGTCGATGTGGTGATGATCCGCACCTTTGCCCAGGAGACGGTGGAGCGATTTGCCGCTCACTCCCAGGTGCCGGTGATCAATGGCCTTACCGATCTGCTCCATCCCTGCCAGCTGCTGGCGGACATGCAGACCTATTTCGAACACCGCGATGACATCCGCGGCAAGACCGTCACCTGGGTGGGTGATGGCAACAACATGTGCCACAGCTATATGGAAGCGGCCCATCTGCTGGATTTCCGCCTGCATATCGCCTGCCCGGCGGGCTATGAGCCGGACGCCGATTTCATCCAGCGCTTTGGCGACCACTGTCAGATCCTGCATGATCCCATGGCCGCGGCCGAGGACGCCGATCTGGTGGTCACCGATGTCTGGGCCAGCATGGGTCAGGAAGAGGAACAGGCCAAGCGCGAGCAAGCCTTCGCCGGTTTTCAGGTGAATGAGGTGTTGATGGCGCAAGCGCGCCCCGATGCCCTGTTCATGCACTGTCTGCCCGCCCATCGGGGTGAGGAAGTGACTGCTGCGGTAATCGACCGGCCCGATTCGGTGGTCTGGGACGAAGCGGAAAATCGGCTGCACGCGCAAAAGGCGCTGCTGGAATTTCTTCTCGCCCGCTGATGAAGATGCCCCGCCTCCCCGGCCTGCTGCTGCTGTTGGTATCCACCGGTCTCTGGGCGGAGACTCGGTTTGTCACCGATACCATCAGCTTTTCCCTGCGCGAGGCCCCCAACAAGGGCGCCAAGTTCATTTCCGGGATCAGCAGCGGCGTCCAGGTGGACCTGCTGGAGACTCAGCCGGAAACCGGCTACAGCAAGATCAAGACCCAGGATGGGGTGGTGGGTTATATCGAAACCCGGCGCCTGCAGCGCCAACCGCCGGCACTGCTCCTGCTGGAGGAAGCCAACAAGAAGATCGCCGAGCTGCAGCAGGGCGGCGGGACGAGCGGCGGAGGGCTGATGGATGACTACGAGGTGCTTAAATTCGAGCATGCGCGCATGAGCGAGCAATTCAATCGCCTGAAAAAAGAGCTGGAAGCGATTCAGCGCACCTCGGCCAATGCGGTGCGCATTTCCATGGAGCGCAACGATCTGCGCAAGGAACTGGCAGACCTGACCCGAGCCAAGGCGGAACTGGAACAGCAGTATCTGGAAGCCAGCAACAACCGCGAGCAGCGCTGGTTCATCATCGGTTCCGGGGTTCTCTTCGCCGGTATCTTCCTTGGCCTGCTGCTACCCTCGGTGCGCTTCAAACGGCAAAAAAGCTACTCGGGATTTTGATTCGGCCGGCTTGGCTGGAAGGGACGCAGAGGTCGCGGAGAAGCGCAGAGAGGCGCAGAGAGATTTGTGTTTACCTCTCATCCTGGGAACTCCGAGCCGCGAAAATTCCGAACTGGCGCTCTGAGGTGTTGAGTTGTAGCCCGGATGAAGTGTAACGGAATCCGGGTTG
>JADGBD010000126.1:0-3431 GCA_015231665.1 Gammaproteobacteria bacterium | reverse complement strand
TTTCTCTGCGTCCTTTGCGATTCTTTGCGTCCTCTGCGTCCCTTCGATTAGGGGAAGTTTCATGTTCTGGGGTGGTGCTGGCCGCCCCATGAGCGTTAGGCTTTCCTACAGCCTGCGCCCCAACCAATCGATGACGAATTGATAGGCGGTGCGGCCGCTGCGGCCGCCGTGCTGAGTAGCCCAGCGGATTGCCGCCAGGCGCGTGGTCTCGTCTGCGGTTGAGCCCAGACCCTGCTTGGCCAGCCAGTGATCCACCACTTGCAGGTAGTCATTCTGGCTGAAGGGACGGAAGGGCAGACGCAGGCCGAAGCGTTCCGACAGCGAAATCTTTTCCTCCAAGGCATCGCCCAGATGCAATTCCTCGTCAATCACCCGCGCCTGCTGATTTTCTGCCTGAAACTCCGGCAGCAGGTGGCGGCGGTTGGAGGTGGCGTAGATCAGCAGATTCTCCGGTGGCGCGGCGATGGAGCCCTCCAGAGCGGCCTTGAGGGGCTTGTAGGCGGGGTCATTGGCGTCAAAGCTGAGGTCATCACAGTAGAGAATGAAGCGCTCCGGGCGGTCGTAGAGCAGGTCCGCCAGGCGTGACAGCTCCGCCAGTTCTTCTTTTTGCAGTTCGATCAGGCGCAGGCCCTCGCTCGCCAGGGCGTTGAACACCGCCTTGACCAGGGTGGATTTGCCGTTGCCGCGGGAGCCCCAGAGCAGGGCGTTATTCGCCGGCTGGCCGCGGACAAACTGGCGGCTGTTGCGCAGCAGCTCGGCCTTCTGCTCTTCGATGCACAGCAGGTCATCCAGCGCCACCCGGTGCGGCCGCTTCACCGCCACCAGCTCGCGGCCATCCCGGCCATCGGCCTGGCGCTGCCAGCGAAAGGCGACGTTGCTCCAGTCCAGGTCGCTTTCCTCCCTGGGGGTGGGGAACAGCCGATCGGCCTTGTCCAGCAAATGGTCCAGCTGGCGAATGAGCTGCTCAATCTGCTGCTGCATGCGTGCTTCACTCATGGTTTTTTGAATTTGTTGGTCCGCAAATGAACGCGAATGGATGCAAAGGGCAATTTCGAGGAGATAGTATCTTAGTGATTTAGTGTCTCAGGGTAACTGCCTGCCCCTCTCCCTCGGGGGGCGAGTGGCTTAACGGCCTGGGCAGTTACAGCTAAGACACTAAACCGCTAGGACTCTATCTTCTCGACACCTGGCCTTAGCCATTTACACTTTGAATCCATCGGCGTTCATTCGCGGACCCCTCAAAATCAAGCATCTATCCGACGGTATTTGATCCGGTGCGGTTGATCGGCTTCGGCGCCCAGGCGGCGCTTCTTGTCGGCCTCGTAGTCGGCGAAGTTGCCCTCGAACCAGACCACCTCGGAGTCGCCTTCAAACGCCAGGATGTGGGTGGCGACGCGGTCGAGAAACCAGCGGTCATGGCTGATGATCACGGCGCAGCCGGGGAAGGCGAGGATGGCTTCTTCCAGGGCGCGCAGGGTTTCCACGTCCAGGTCGTTGGTCGGTTCGTCGAGCAGCAGCAGGTTGCCGCCGGTCTGCAGCAGTTTGGCCAGGTGCAGGCGGTTGCGCTCGCCTCCGGACAGATCGCCGACGCGCTTCTGCTGATCGGTGCCCTTGAAGTTGAAGCGCGATAGCCAGGCGCGGGAGTTGAGCTCGTACTTGCCGATGGTGAGGATTTCATGGCCGTCGGAGATTTCCTCCCAGGCGGTTTTCTTGGCGTCCAGGGCATCGCGGGACTGATCGACGTAGGCAATCTGTACCGTCTCACCGATGCGCAGTTCGCCGCCATCGGGCTGCTCCTGACCGGTGATCATACGGAACAGGGTGGTCTTGCCGGCACCGTTGGGGCCGATGATGCCGACGATGCCGCCCTTGGGCAGGTTGAAGCTGAGGTCCTTGTATAGCAGCTTGTCGCCGAAGGACTTGCTGATGGCCTTGGCCTCCACCACCAGGTCGCCGAGGCGCTCGCCCGGCGGGATGTAGATCTCGTTGGTCTCGTTGCGCTTCTGGAATTCCTGGCTCTGCAACTCGTCGAAGCGGGCCAGTCGCGCCTTGCTCTTGGCGTGACGGCCCTTGGGGTTGGATCGCACCCACTCCAGCTCCTGCTTCCTGGTTTTGATGCGGGCAGCCTCTGACTTCTGCTCCTGCTCCAGACGGGCCTCCTTTTGCTCCAGCCAGGAAGAATAGTTGCCCTCCCAGGGAATGCCGTGACCGCGGTCCCGCTCCAGAATCCAGCCGGCGACGTTGTCGAGGAAGTAGCGGTCGTGGGTCACCGCCACCACGGTGCCGGGGTAGTCGTGGAGGAAGCGCTCGAGCCAGGCCACCGACTCGGCATCCAGGTGGTTGGTGGGCTCGTCCAGCAGCAGCATGTCCGGGTTGGACAGCAGCAGGCGGCACAGGGCCACGCGGCGGCGCTCGCCACCGGACAGCTTGGTGACATCGGCATCCCAGGGCGGCAGGCGCAGGGCATCGGCGGCGACTTCGAGTTTGCGCTCCAGGTTATGCCCATCGGCGGCCTGGATGATGTCCTCCAGCTTGGCCTGCTTGGCGGCCAGGGCATCGAAGTCGGCATCGGGCTCGGCATAGGCGGCATAGACCTGGTCCAGCTCGATCATGGCCTCCTTGACATGCCCCAGGGCCTCCTCGACATTGCCGCGCACGTCTTTGTTGGGATCAAGCTGCGGCTCTTGCGGTAGATAGCCGATGTTGATGCCGGCCTGCGGCCGCGCCTCGCCCTCGATGTCGGTATCCACCCCGGCCATGATGCGCAGCAGGCTGGACTTGCCGGAGCCGTTGAGGCCGAGCACGCCGATCTTGGCGCCGGGGAAGAAGGACAGCGAGATGTCGCGCAAGATCACCCGCTTGGGCGGGACCACCTTGCCGACGCGGTTCATGGTAAAGATGTACTGGGCCATGGTTATCCTGGAGTTGAATGTTGAATGGGACGCAGAGGGCGCAAAGAAGCGCGGAGGACGCAAAGTTTACCTGTTCAGCAGCCCAGTCGACACCCTTTAACTCGGCGTTCTTTGCGCTACTCTGCGCCCTCTGCGTCCTAACTTTGGATTTCAGCTGAGGGGGGTCAGGGCATCATCGGGTTCATGATGGACATGGGGTTGGCCATTTTGCGCATGTTGGTGCGCATCACGCTCATGCCGCCCTTCATTTGCTGGATGCGTATATCGATGTTGGTCATGGCGCCGCCGAGCATGCCCATGTCGGTCTGGATCAGCTTCATGTCATCGCGCAGGCTGTCCATGTTGCCGCGAATTTCCGGCATCATCTGAGAAATGCTGCCCATGTGGTCGTGAATCGGCTGCATGTGCTGGATGTGACGGTCAAATCGGCTGACTGTCTGGGTGATCGCGCCCATGTCCTGATCAACCGCTTCATGCACGTGCAGGAACTGCAGCGCATGGGCGCCCAGATCAAGGTCG
>JADGBD010000125.1 GCA_015231665.1 Gammaproteobacteria bacterium | reverse complement strand
AACGACAACCTGATCGTGCAGAAGCTGGCCTCTAACCCCAATGCCCTGGGCGTATTCGGCTTCTCCTTCCTCGACCAGAATGGCGACAAGGTGCAGGGTTCCAAGATCAATGGTGTTGACCCCACCTTCGATACCATTGGCGATGGCTCTTACCCTGTGTCCCGCCCGCTTTATGTCTACGTGAAGAAGGCGCACATCGGCAGCATCCCCGGCATCGCCGAGTTCATGGCCGAGTTCACCAGCGACAAGGCCTGGGGTGAAGAAGGCTATCTCGCCGACAAGGGCATGATCCCCATGCCCAAGGAAGAGCGCGCCAAGTTTGCCGCTGACGTGAAAAACCAGACCCCGCTGGTGTATGAGTCCAAGTAAATCTGACCTTGAGCGCGGTTTCTGACCGCGCAGCAGGGAGCACGCAACGACCGGAGGCCCAGCCTCCGGTCGTTTACCGTTTCAGCATGCAGAGCAGGCCAAGGCCTGTGCCTATGACCTGCTCTGCATCCCCAATGGGTGAAATCCTATGCAACCGCCACTTCTTGTCGTCCTTGTTGTCGCCTTCATGGCCCTGGCTTACCAACTCGGGCTAAAGCGCTCGGTAGCCAGCGCCGGTGGTCATGCCTCCATCCGTCACCTGCACAGCCTGCCCAGCTATTACGGTGCCTACGCCGCCCTCTGGTGCGGCCTTCCGGCCCTACTGGTGCTGGGGTTCTGGACTGCCTTCGAGGGCAACATCGTTACCAGCGTGCTGATTGGCTACCTGCCCGAAGCAGTGCAACAGACTGATCCGCAGCGCCTCAATCTGATACTCAATGACATCAAGAACCTGGCCGGTGGCAACATCGTTTCCGCCAATGTCGATCCGGCAATGCAGCAGGCCGCCGCCAGTTACCAGGATCTGCTGAGCATCAGCGCCGCAGCCAAGACCGTGGTGGTGCTGGCCCTGGGCATACTCGGCACCCTCTGGGCCTGGAAGCGCATCAGCCCGAAATTCCGCGCCCGCAACGCGGTGGAAAAGACCGTCAACATATTTCTCATCGTCTGTTCCAGTATCGCCATTCTCACCACCCTCGGCATAGTTCTGTCGGTGTTGTTCGAGTCCATCCGCTTTTTCGGCAAAGTCCCCTTCATGGATTTCGTCTTTGGTTTGGAATGGAGCCCGCAGACCTCGATCCGCGCCGACCAGGTCGGCTCCACCGGGGCCTTCGGCGCCATCCCGTTGTTTGCCGGCACCCTGTTGATTGCCCTGATCGCCATGATCGTCGCCGTGCCTATTGGCCTGATGTCGGCGATCTTCATGGCCGAATACGCCGGACCCAAGTTCCGCGCAGTGGCCAAGCCGGTACTGGAGGTGCTGGCCGGGGTACCCACCGTGGTCTATGGCTTCTTTGCCGCCCTGACAGTGGCGCCGCTGTTCCGCGACCTGGGCGATGCCATGGGGCTGGCGGTGTCCTCAGAAAGCGCCCTGGCTGCCGGGGCGGTGATGGGGATCATGATCATTCCTTTCATCTCATCGCTGTCGGACGACGTGATCAACGCGGTGCCCCAATCCATGCGCGATGGCTCTTACGCCCTGGGCGCGACCAAGTCAGAGACGGTGCGCCGGGTGATCATCCCCGCCGCCCTGCCGGGTATCGTCGGCGGCATCCTGCTGGCGGTGTCCCGCGCCATCGGCGAAACCATGATCGTGGTCATGGCCGCCGGCCTGTCCGCCAACCTCACCGCCAACCCGCTGGAAGCGGTGACCACGGTGACGGTGCAGATCGTCACCCTGCTGGTGGGCGACCAGGAATTCGACAGCGCCAAGACCCTGGCCGCCTTCGCCCTCGGCCTGATGCTGTTCGTCGTTACCCTGGTGCTCAACATCATCGCCCTGCGGGTGGTGCGCAAGTACCGCGAGCAGTATGAATAGGCCGGTCAAGAAGAATTTGAGTCCGCAAATGAACGCGAATAAACGCAAAAGAGGCTCATGGCCGTGTTCTGGGACTAATTTGTGTTCATTGGCGTTTATTCGCGGACCCCTAGTGTTCAATAGAGGCTTTTCCCATGGCTGATTCCCCTCAAAAACTGCGCACCATCGACATCGTCGAGCGCAATCTGAAGAAACGCTACCACGCCGAGCGTCGCTTCCGTCTGTTCGGGCTTCTGGCGGTGGTCACCGGCCTGATGTTCGTTTCGGCGCTGTTCTTCGACATCATCAACAAGGGCCATGGCGCCTTCCTGCAGACCTTCATCCAGTTGGATGTGGAGCTGACGGCCGCCGATATCGATCCCCAGGGCAGCCGTGATCCCGAGGTACTGCGTAAGGCCGATTACATGGGCCTGGTGAAGCAGTCGATGCGCGAGATGTACCCCGAAGTCACCGGGCGGAGCGGCCGGCGCGATCTCTACGCCATACCCAGCAGCGGCGCAAACCTCTATCTGCGCGATCTGGTGCTGAGCAATCCCGAACTGGTGGGCACGCGCCAGCAGATCTGGGTGCCCGCCGATGACGACATCGACGTGTTCAACAAGGGCGGCAGCACCGACATCGAGACCGAGACTGGCCGTGGCATCGCCTCGCCCAGCGGTGCCAGTGGCGAGATCAGCGTCATGACCACCACCAACAGCTTCACGCCGATCCTGGCCGAGGTGAAGGAAAACCTGGCCGCACAGGCGGCCGAACTGCAGCGGGACATGAAGCGATTGGAGTCCAGCCTGGTTTCCCTGGATGCCTCCATCGTCGAGATGGATCAACAGATCGAGCAGGCCCAAAACACCAATCCAGGCCATTTGCAGGATCTGCAGAATGCCCGCGAGGACCAGGTCAACCAGCGTGAACTCAATCGCGCCGAGATCGAACGTCTCAGCGCCAGGGCCGAAGACAAACTGAAGCGCGCCGATACCCCTGGAGGAGAGGAAAAACTCAGTAGCGACCTGCCCAGCTACCTGTTGAAGATCAACGGTGGCCTGGTCAAGGTGGACCGGGTGAGCAATGTCGGCATCTTCGGTCGGGTACTGCTGCCACTGGACTCGGCCAATGAGGCGGGTGATGGCAATTGGCAACTGCTGACCCTGGAGACGCCGGAAGACGACCGGCGCATGAAGGACCAGATGATCGCCTGGGGCCTCAAGCTGCAGGATCAGGGACGCATGGAAAAACGCTTCAATACCACCTTCTTCACCGCTGGCGATTCCCGTGAACCGGAACTAGCTGGCATCGGCGGTGCCTTCATCGGCTCCATGCTGACCCTGGCGGTGACCCTGCTGCTGTCCTTCCCCATCGGCGTGGCGGCGGCGGTCTATCTGGAGGAGTTCGCGCCGAAGAACCGCTGGACCGACATTATCGAGGTGAATATCAACAACCTGGCGGCGGTGCCCTCGATCGTCTTCGGTCTGCTCGGTCTGGCGGTGTTCATCAACTTCTTCGGCATGCCGCGCTCAGCCCCCCTGGTGGGCGGCGTGGTGCTGACCCTGATGACCCTGCCGACCATCATCATTGCCAGCCGCGCGGCGCTCAAATCGGTGCCGCCGTCGATCCGCGAGGCGGCCCTGGGCGTAGGCGCCTCGCCACTGCAGACGGTGACCCACCATGTGCTGCCGCTGGCCATGCCCGGCATGCTCACCGGCACCATCATCGGCATGGCCCAGGCTCTGGGTGAGACCGCACCGCTGCTGATGATCGGCATGGTGGCCTTCGTCGTCGACCTGCCCGGCGGCGTGTTCGACCCCTCCACCGTGTTGCCGGTGCAGATCTATCTCTGGGCCGACAGTCCAGAGCGAGCCTTCGTCGAGAAGACCTCGGCGGCGATCATGGTGTTGCTGGCTTTCTTGATCACCATGAACGCCCTGGCCGTCTATCTACGCAAGAAATTCGAGCGGCGCTGGTAAGCTGCCGGTTATCATTTGAGGAACCTGTTATGGAACAAACCATGAACATGAGCAAAACAACGGCCGAACCCGCCTTCGACGTCAATTCCAGTGCCCTGGCCGATCGTCGGGTGGATGGCACAGTGGGCAAAATTCGGGTGGACAACCCGCGCATGAGCACCACCGATGTGGATGTCTACTACGGTGACAAGCACGCCATCCAGAATGTCAGCCTGGACATAGGCCAGAACGAGGTGGTGGCGATGATCGGCCCCTCCGGCTGCGGCAAGTCCACCTTCCTGCGCTGCCTGAATCGGATGAACGATACCGTTGCCGGCTGCAAGGTCACAGGTACGCTGTTGCTGGACAAAGAGGACATCTACGATCCCAAGATCGACGTGGTACCCCTGCGGGTGCGGGTGGGCATGGTGTTTCAGAAGCCCAACCCCTTTCCCAAGTCGATCTATGAGAACGTCGCCTATGGTCCGCGCATCCATGGCCTGATCACCAGCAACGCCGATCTGGATGAGATCGTCGAGACCAGTCTGAAGAAGGCCGGCCTCTGGGAAGAGGTCAAGGACCGCATGGATCAGCCCGGCACCGGCCTGTCCGGTGGCCAGCAGCAGCGCCTGTGCATTGCCCGCACCATCGCCGTGTCGCCGGAGGTGATCCTGATGGACGAGCCCTGCTCGGCGCTGGACCCCATCGCCACGGCCAAGATCGAGGAGTTGATCGACGAGTTGCGCGAGCAGTTCACCATCGCCATCGTCACCCATTCCATGCAGCAGGCGGC
Source organism: Gammaproteobacteria bacterium (assembly GCA_015231665.1). Classification (GTDB taxonomy): domain Bacteria; phylum Pseudomonadota; class Gammaproteobacteria; order Chromatiales; family Chromatiaceae; genus Magnetovirga. The sequence goes on along the minus strand of JADGBD010000125.1, from coordinate 1,533 downwards.
GCGGGTTTCCCAGCGCACTGCCTATTTCCACCTGGGCAAGCTGGTGGAGGTGGGTGAGACCAACCAAATCTTTACCGCCCCCAAACACAAACTGACAGAAGACTACATCACAGGACGCTTCGGATGAGTAATACAGACAAACCCACGCCCCGCCTCGGCCAGGGCCACACGGTGCATCGTTACGATCAGGGTATCAAGCAGCTGCGCAGCATCATCCTTGATCTGGGCAACAACGCCCGCAAGGAACTCAAGCTGGTATCGGAGGCCCTGATCCAGTGCGACAGCAACAAGGCCCATGAGGTGGTAACCCAGGTCAACAGCCTGCGCAACCTGATCCTCCAGGCCGATGAGGACTGCATGGAACTGATTGCCATGCACAACCCCATGGCCGGCGACCTGCGCCTGATCATGGCCCTGTCCAAGTGCATCTGCGAGTTCGAGCGCATCAGCAATCAGGCCAACAAGATCGCCAAGATTGCGGTCAAGAGCATCAAAGCCAGCCAGCCCAGCCAGGGCAATAGCAAGGCCCTGAGCTACGATGTCAGCCGCATCTCCGAGCTGGCCATGCACATGCTCGACCTGTCCCTGCAGATTCTCGAGAACGAGAGCGTTGAACTGGCGGTGGACCTGGTGCAGAGCGATGACGCCATCGATGAGCTGTTTGCCGCCGCCATCCGCCATCTCAGCACCTACATCATGGAAGACCCGCGCAACATCGGCCAGGTGATCGAAACCGTGCTGGTACTCAAGGCCTTCGAGAAGATCGGCGACCACGCCGCCAATGTCGGTGAGCGGGTGATCTTCGCCGTCACTGGCAAGGACGTGAGCTTTCTCAACAGCGAACAGCTGGGTCAGGGTCTGTTGGACCCCTAGGAGCCAAGCGCGCGATGCTCGCCCAGGCTTGGCAAGCAAGCCTGGGCAACATCTGCCGAGATCAGGTCAATCTATGCCAACTTCTTTGGCGGCATCGAGGAAGGTGTCGTCAGGATTGGCGGAGCAATGCTCGACCAAGCTTTCACCAATGGTGCTGAGGTTGTCCCAGTCGAGCTTGGTATCGCCGGAAACGCCACTCAGATAGCCATCCAGCCAGACCAGCACAAGTCCGGCACCTTCTGCGTCCATTTCTGCCAGCCCCTGGACAAAATCATTGCAGCTGATGCTGCCAAATTCGATGTTTTGCGATTGTTTCTTGGCAATGGCCGGCCCGGCGGCAAGCAAGCAGAGGCTGAGGGCGAGGGCAGGGATCAGTGTTTTCATGACGCAAGGCTCCAGGGGCAGTGGGACAGATGGCTGGGATGGAGCCCCTAGCTTAACCCAGGCCAGCAACACCGGGATGAAAATTCGAGCCCCGCTTGGCTCGGCGGTTGTTTGGTTTTTGGGTGAGCACTGGCTGCCGACAAGCGGAAAGGTGTAGAATTGTGCAGTGCAAAAATTCGGTCTGAAGCCCATGCTCATCCTCGTCATTAATTCCGGCAGTTCCTCGATTACGTTCCAGCTGTTGCAAAAGGACGATGAATCCCTGCTGCTCTCCGG
>JADGBD010000124.1:566-6172 GCA_015231665.1 Gammaproteobacteria bacterium | reverse complement strand
TACCACGATATTCCCAACACTGTGGCCGCCGCCTGTCGCGCTGCCGCCAGTCTGGGGGTGTGGATGGTCAATGTGCATGCCAGTGGCGGTGGCAAGATGATGGCGGCGGCACGCGAGGCCCTGGACAGCCAACCCAAGCCGCCTCTGCTCATCGGTGTCACCATCCTCACCAGCCTGAGCCAGGCCGACATTGGCGAAATCGGCTATACCGGCACGCCGGAGCAGAATGTGGTGCGCCTGGCCCAACTGGGTCAGGCTTCCGGGCTGGATGGCGTGGTCTGTTCACCCCTGGAAACCGAGGCGGTGCGGGCAGCGACATCCAGGGATTTTCTTCTGGTCACTCCGGGGGTGCGCCCGGGCGGCAGCAGCAGCGATGATCAGCAGCGGATCAAGACCCCGGCGGACGCCATTCGCGGTGGCAGCGATTATCTGGTGATCGGCCGACCCATCACCGGCGCCCAAGACCCTGCCGCAGCCTTGGCTGCGATTGAGGCGGATATAGAAGGGGTTGGTGTTAGGGGTTAAGGGTTAGGCGCTATGGATTGCGCTGTTCTGTGGGCGCGAGAGGGGTAGGGTACAGAAAAAAGCGCGGAGTCCGCAGAGTCGTTAAGGAATAAACCATTTAACGCTCTGCAGGCTCCGCGCTTCTTGACTCGGGCCTCCTGCATCCATGCAGTCGTCTGCGATCTCTGCGTCCCTAAGCGCTGTTACCAGCGGCGGACGCGGCCGGTGTCCAGGTGAACGAACTGGGAGCTCGGGTAGTAGCCAACGCCGCCTGAGTGCATGGACAGGGCGGCCAGACGAACCTGGCTGAGAGAGTGGCCCGGAACCCGGATGTCGATGGCCTTGCCGGTCATGTGCATGCTGCGCTTGGCAACACCACGGCCCTGGCGGCGCAGCATCTCGTTGGTGCGAGGGGAGCGGTAGCCAGAAATGATGTGGAAGGGCTTGTCGGTATCGAGCTTCTTGTGCAGCACGAACAGTTGATCGAGTAGATCCCGATCCATCTGGGTGACCTCGTTGTTGCGGTGGTCGCGCAGGTGATGGTTGACCTCGGCCAGGGCATCGCGCAGATACTTGCCGTTTTCCCAGTAGGTCAGCTTGAGCTTTTCGCCGGTATGAGTGTGGTGGAAGGACAGGTAGCGGGCGTCGTAACGCTCCAGCGGCATGGCGCTGGGGTTGCGAGCGGTCTTGGTCTGGGGCTGCGCCTTGGCGATTTGGGGGGCTTCTGCATTCTTGGCAGAACCCTGAACGATCTGTTCGCGCTTGGATTCGGCCTCATCCTTCCAGGAAGAGAAGAAGTCGCCGCTGAGGATATCGACCAAGCTACAGCCGCTCAGTCCCAGGGTAGAACCGGCCACCATGGTGCCCAGAAAGAGTCGACGTGAGGGCGTGATAATCAGGCCTTCGTTATCGGAATCTTGTTTCAGATTCTTAGGAGGATGCTTGGCTAATACTAAACCAGGCTGTTCGATTATTCCAGGTTGCGATTATTTAAATTCGTTTAATCAGTTATCAAGGAAACATCAGTAAACTTTTTATTTCTGCCGTAGAGGTCTTCGCGGAAATGGGCCTGTCCCTGCTCATCCACCCAGGTGGTGAAGTAGGTCAGATAGACCGGCACCTTCTCGGGCAGATCGATGAATTTGGTTTCTCCGGATTCGATTTCCGCAATCACCTGTCGTCGCCCCTTTTGTGGCTCAGTCTTCTTAAGCAATAAGCCTGCCAGCTCGTAGGGCTCCTGCACGCGGACGCAGCCGGAGCTGAAGGCGCGCTTGTCGCGGTCGAATAGGGCCTTGCCCGGGGTGTCGTGGAGAAAGATGGCGTGGGCGCTGGGCATCTCGAACTTGAGGCGGCCAAGGCGGCGGTCTGGTAGTAGGCCCAGTCGATCTCAGAGGGGTCTATCTCCTGGCTGCGATCGCGCAGAAACACCTGATAGCCGGCCTGGGTCAGGTACCTGGGGTTGCTCAGTTGCTTGGGCAGCAGGTCCTTGAGGGTGATGGACTCGGGCACATGCCAATCGGGATTGACCTTGAGCTGGGAGATACGGCTTTCAATGGATGGGCTGGGCCGCTGCTTGCTGCCGACAATCACCCGGGTTTTCCAGAATTCGCGATCAGCCTGGTAGAGGGTGAGCTCGAATGCCGGAATATTGACCATGATGAAGCGATCGTCAAGATTCCGTGGCAGCCAGCGCCAGCGCTCTATGCTGGCGACCAGGTCGCGCAAGCGTTCCTCTACGGTCACATTCAGCGCTGCACGGGTGGCGGGACCGACGACACCATCGGCGCCGAGGCCGTTGCGCCACTGAAAGGCCTTGACCGCTGCCACCAGATCGGGCTCATAGCGGCTGGAGTCGTCCGGCTCCAGGCTGTGGAAGCTGAATTCGGCCCGCAGGCGCTGGCGTAGTGCCGGGGTCCAGCGGGAATTTTGCCCTGGCTTGAGGCTTTCCATCTGCGCCGGCAGGGGTGACCAGCCGCCGCGCTCGGCGATGGTTCGGTAGTAGCCATAGACCTTGAGCAAGCGCTGGTAGGCGGCATGCTGTGGTGGCAATTCCTTGAGCAGCTGCAGCAGGCTCTTTTCGCCCTTGAGCATCTGGCCGAGGAAGCCTTGTACGCTGAAGGGGCGCGGCTTGATCAGCCAGTCGGCATCGTATTGCTTGGGGGGGAAGCGGCCTGCCGCCATGGCGCGGGCGTATGCGAGCAGGACCTCGCTGAACTGGACCTCGTAGCTTGCCAGTCGTGTCCGCTCGGGGGTGGACGGTTGAAAATCCCGGAACTCGACCAGCAGTGCGCTATCGACTCCGTGCAGGGGGGTTTCGCGGATGAGTTGCAACACCTCGGCCACCAGAGCCGAAGGCCGATTGCGTTCGATCCACAGGGATTTGTAATCACGCTCCTGATAGAACTTGGCCAGCGCAGCCCAATCAGCGGCAGCCAGCAGGCCTCCCTGGCGACGCCCCTGAAATTGCTGGCGGATCGATTGCTCCAGTCCACCGCCACCGCGCAGGCTGCGATCCAGGTCCCCCAGGGGGTCATAAACCGCGGCCACAGGTGCGGGCGCGCTCAGCAGCAGGGCAGCTAGTAGAGTAGCAGGCAGGGCAATGGGCATTGAAATCAGGCTAGGCATCTTCTCGCGCTAAAGCTGGTTATAGAGGGTATCTGGAATCTTGGAGCGGGCCGCTCAGTCGAGCCGGTCAGTCCAACCCCTGGGCCTGATAATCGCGCAGAAATTGGTCAAAATCCACCTGATCCGAGGCTTCGATCTGGGCTTGCTTAAGCAAGGAGCGTTCCACTTCGCCATCAAGCTCCGCCTGGCGCTGGGCATCCAGCTGGCGCTGGCTGAAATAGCGTCGATGCTGCTGGGACATGCGCTGGGCGAACTGATAAAAGCCCTCGCCGCGCTCGCGCATCTCGGCGAGCATCAGCGCCGAGGGTGTCAGCGCAGGATCTGCCACCTTGGCCTGTTGCTGCCCGAGTGCTGTCACATAGGCGGCCTGCGCGGTTGTCGCCTGAGCCAGCGGCGTCATCGCCTGGAGGATCTCGTCGGCCCAGTGCTGCAGGGGAATTTCTGCTCCCTCACGCAACAGCTTCAAGCCGGGCTCGCGGCCGCGGTGGGCCACCTGGGTGAGGTTGAGGTCGATCTCCCGGCGCTCGCGCAGGCCAATGGGCGGGCTGGGCAGGAGCAGGCAGAATTGCATCAGTAGATTAAGGAAGCACAGTTGCACCTCATCCACGCCGAGGGGGTGATAGGCGTTGACATCCAGCGAGCGCAGTTCGATGTAGCCAATCCCGCGGCGGGTCAGGGCCTGGATGGGCTTTTCCATGCCCTGCAGCGGTTGCTTGGGGCGGACCGTGCTGTAGTATTCGTTTTCGATCTGGAGGATGTTGGCATTGAGCTGGCGATATTCGCCAGCGACCTTGACGCCGATGTCCTCCCATACCAAGGCCGGAGTCTCGATGGCTCGGGCCAGGGCCGCGACATAGTCAGCCAGGCTGGTGTAGTTGGCCTTGACCCCAACGCCTTCCTCTTTGCGGTTCTGGTAGCCGATATCGCCCATGCGCAGAGAGGTGGCAAAGGGCTCGAAATAGGTGCCCTCATCAAAAATCTGCATACGCGCCGGCTTGCTGCTGAAAAAGGATTTGCACACCGCCGGAGAGGCACCGAACAGATAGGGCACCAGCCAGCCGAAGCGCTGCAGGTTGCGCAGCATGCCCATGTAGGCGGCATCAGTGAATTCCCGCAGGGGCGCGCTGTCGCCCTGGATCTGCTGCCAGATGGGCCAGAGCTCGGGGGTCAGGGAGTAGTTGAAATGCACCCCGGCAATCACCTGCATCACCCGGCCGTATCTATGTCCCAGGCCGACCCGGTAGATGTGCTTCATCCGCCCGGCGTTGGAGCTGCCGTAGCGGCCGATGGGAATGCTCTCCTCGCCCTGGAGCACGCAGGGCATGCTGGTGGCCCAGAGCAACTCTTCATCCAGATGCTGCTGTACCCAGCTTTGCACATCCTCAAGAAAGGCCAGGGCTGGGGTGATTCCCGGGCAGGGCGGGGTGATGAATTCCAGCAGGGCCTCGGAATAATCCGTGGTGACCCAGGGGTCTTGATCCGCTGCTGATCAAGACCCCTGGGTCAGGGCCGAGCCCAGGCTCAGAGGATGGGGTTGCTGGCTGACCCCGCCCTCGCGGGCCACCCGCAGGGTCTCCTTCTCCAAGCCTATTCCCGCTGCAGACAACAGCGGCAGGGCATTCTGGCGATCCAGCGCAGCTAAACCCGCATCGATTTCCCGGCTCAACATGCCTCAGTCCTGGCCAAAACAAAGGCGGGATTATACCAGTTTGATCCGTGCTGACCCAGGATCAACGCCCTTGCGAACATGCACAATCTGAGGAATTTAGTCCCCTGGGCCTAGGAACGGAGCGCCTTTTTGGCTAAAGTGACGCGCCGACGGATTTTGAGGGGTTTTTCATGCTGCGTTTTATTCTGCTTATCGTCCTGTGTCTGGGCATCAACGGCCTGGCTTTGGCCAAATCGGGCCAGCCGCTGGTCGAGTCCCAGTTCGCCCTGGTGCTGGATGCCAAGGGCCGCACCCTGTTCAGCAAAAATGCGGACACAGCCACCTCCATCGCCTCGATCACCAAGCTGATGACCGCTATGGTGGTGCTGGACGCCGGCCAATCCATGGATGAGATTCTCAGCATCACCCAGGAAGATCGGGATCGGCTGAAGAACACCAGCTCTCGCCTGGGATTTGGCGCGCGCCTCAGCCGCGAGAAAATGCTCACCATCGCCCTGTCTTCCTCGGAAAATCGTGCCGCCCATGCCCTTGCCCGCTACTATCCGGGTGGCGTGCCGGCGTTCGTCAAGGCAATGAATCGCAAGGCGCGGTCCCTGGGCATGAACCAGACCCGCTTTGCCGACCCCACCGGGCTCAGCCCGAAAAATGTCTCCACCGCCCGTGATCTGGCGCGCCTGACCAAGGCCGCCATGGGTTATGCCAGGCTGCGCCAGGCCTCGATCAGCAAAAGAAATCTGGTCTATCCCTTCAAGAACAAGACGCCGCTGGAATACCGCGTGACCAACAGCTTTGTCCGCAACGACAATCC
>JADGBD010000124.1:0-511 GCA_015231665.1 Gammaproteobacteria bacterium | reverse complement strand
GGGCCGCTGTCTGGTGATGCAGGCCCGCACCGCAGGCCAGCCGCTCACCATCATCCTGCTCAATGCCCAGGGCAAACTCACCCCCTACGGTGACTCCAACCGCATCCGCAAGTGGTTGTTGGAAAACGGCAGCAAGATGGCCTCAAATCGCTAGCCGACTGGCTTGAAAAAAAGGACGCAGAGATCGCAAAGGAGCGCAGAGTACGCAGAGATTTGTTTGAGTGGGTGAAGGGTTAGATCCTCAGGGTTATCTTTGGCCCCCTGCTGGAATAGGCCCTTCAGTCCGCCCCTTGGGAGAGGAAGCAACGAAGGTTTCGTGACTTTTTTCAGAAACTCTGCGATCTCTGCGCTTCTTTGCGGCCTCTGCGTCCATTTCAAGGATTGCGGTTTTTGTCTTGCCCCCTTGAGGCGGTATGATCTGCGGCTGTTGTTAACCCGGGGGTACGATGAGCATCAAATCAGACAAGTGGATTCGGCGCATGGCCAGCGAGCAGCGCCTGATCGAGCCCTT
>JADGBD010000123.1 GCA_015231665.1 Gammaproteobacteria bacterium | reverse complement strand
GTTCTCGTTCTCCCACCTTGCTCGCTACGGGCACCTAAACCCGACAGGCTCCTAGTGGGTCGAATCTGTGAGTTCGCCAAAACGGATTCGAATGGCTTGCTACAGAAAACGCCTGTCCTTTCCAGGGCGCCAATAAAAAAGGCCTGCCGGTTGCCCGGCAGGCCTTTTTCTGCAGCCTTTCGGCTTACTTGACGTTACGACCGCCGAGTACCGCAACCACGGCGTAGTTGTGCTCGGGTCCGCGGGCCAGGGCGGGGAAGCTGACGCCTTCGGGCAGGCTGATGTCGGCCAGGTGGATGGATTCGCTCACGTCCAGCGCGCCCACGTTGATTTCGATGAACTCGGGCAGGTCGGCTGGTTTGCAGGCCACTTCCACACTGGTCATGTACTTGGTGGCGGTGCCGCCGCGCTTGACCCCAGGTGCTGTGGTCTCGCCCTTGAAGTGCAGGGGTACGGTCATGCGGATGGGGGAGCCCTCCACCACGCGGAGGAAGTCCACATGCTGAATGAAGGGCTTGGCGGGGTGCCGCTGGAGGTCCTTGAGGACGACCTTTTCTTCCTTGCCATCCAGGTTGAGGGTGAGGATGTGGGAGTAGAAGGCTTCGTGCTCCAGGTGCTGCACCATTTCGTTGTGTTCCAGCACGAGCATTTCGGGGGCGCTGCCGCCACCATAGACGATGCCTGGAACATAGCCGGTGTGACGCAGGCGGCGGCTCGCACCCTTACCCGTGTCGGTACGCGGCTTGGCGTTGACAATGAAGTTTTCCATTGGTGTTCTCCAAAATAGTGGGGATAAAAAAACCGCCCATCCCGCGACCAGGATCGGACGGCAGTTCGGCCAGGCAGTGCCTGACCGGGGTCAGTCCACAAAGAGTGAGCTGACGGATTCGTTGTGGCTGATGCGGCGAATGGTCTCGGCCAGCATCTCGCCAATACTCAGCTGGCGGATTTTAGCACAGGCCTTGGCCTCGGGGGCAAGCGGAATGGAGTTGGTGACCACCAACTCATCCAGTACCGAGTTGCTGATATTGCTCACCGCAGGCCCGGACAGCACCGCGTGGGTGCAGTAGGCGGCCACCCGTGAGGCGCCGTGTTCCTTGAGCGCCTTGGCTGCCAGGCAGAGGGTGCCGGCGGTGTCCACCAGGTCATCGATGAGAACGCAGCTGCGGCCTTCCACATCGCCGATGATGTTCATCACCCGCGCCTCGTTGGGCTTGGGACGGCGCTTGTCGATGATCGCCAGATCGGCGTCATCCAGACGCTTGGCCAGGGCGCGGGCGCGGACCACGCCGCCGACGTCGGGAGAGACCACCATCAGGTCGTCGCTCATGTGGCGCCAGATGTCGTGCAGCAGTACCGGCGAGGCGTAGACGTTGTCCACCGGAATATCGAAGAAGCCTTGGATCTGATCGGCGTGCAGGTCAACGGTGAGCACCCGGTCAGCGCCGGCGCTGGCGATCATCTTCGCCACCATGCGGGCGGTGATGGGCACGCGGGCCGAGCGCGGACGGCGGTCCTGGCGGGCGTAGCCGAAGTAGGGGATGACCGCGGTAATGCGTCCGGCCGAGGCCCAGCGCAGGGCGTCCATCATCACCAGCAGTTCCATCAGGTTGTCGTTGGTGGGCGCCGAGGTGGATTGCACCACATAGACATCGCGGCCGCGGACGTTCTCCTGGATTTCCACCAGAATCTCGCCATCGCTGAACTGGGCCACCACCGCCTTGCCCAGGGGCATATTCAGACGTTGAACGATTTCTTCACCCAAAGCCGGATTGGCATTGCAGGAAAAGATCATCATGCCGGCATTTGGCATCAGGAGGCTCCTCGTAGGCGCTGTATGCAGATTTGGGGCGGAGAGAACCAGCGACCAGCCTTCAGCGGCCAGCCATCAGCAAATTGTCCAGATTGGCAGCCTTTTTACACTTCAAACTTCACCCTTCGAACTTTTAATTATTTGGCTGGGGCGGAAGGATGATTCCGGGCTTCCTGCCCTCCACCCCTTCGGGGCCGCCTCCGCTGCGCTCCGGCGTTCAAATTCGCTCCCGGCGAATTTGTCGAACCTACGCATGCCGGGATCAAAACCCGGTACTTTCTAATTGGCTGGGGCGGAAGGATTCGAACCTACGCATGCCGGGATCAAAACCCGGTGCCTTAACCACTTGGCTACGCCCCAATATCAGCTGCCAGCCGCCAGCTTTCAGCGACCCGCCTTAACTCTTAATGCTTAAAACTTCATCCGCTCAACTTCGTATGAAGTGGCGATTGATTCATTCCCCGGGCGACAAAACCCGCAAATCCCTGTTGTTGCGCCAACTGCAGCAGGCCTTCGGCTTCGCTTTGGTCGGCGCAGTCGAGAAACACTGTCGCGCCGGTTCCGGTGAGGCGGGCCTGGCCGTGGCGCTCGAGCCAGCCCATGGCGGCGTCCACCGGTGGGTATTGTCGCCGCACCAGGGCCTCGCAGCTGTTGCTTCTGTCGCCGCTGAGAAAGGCCGCTATTCTGATTGGGCTGGCGTCCCGTGTCAATTCTGCCGAGCCAAACACCGCTGCGGTGGAGACATGGCAAGCTGGGGTGAGGCAGAGATACCAGGGCTCGGGCAGGGCGATGGGTTGCAGGCGCTCGCCCACGCCTTCGGCCCAGGCGGCCTGGCCCTGAACGAAGATGGGCACGTCGGCGCCGAGCTGCAGGCCAAGTTCAGCCAGGCGCTGCCGGCTCCAGTTCAGTTCCCAGAGCTGGTTGAGGGCGAGCAGGGTGGTGGCGGCATCCGAGCTGCCGCCGCCGAGGCCGCCGCCCATGGGGATGCGCTTGTGCAGCTGGATGTCCACCCCCTGCCGGCTTTGGGACTGGCGCTGCAGCAGCTCTGCCGCCCGCACCACCAGGTCCTGCTCCGACGGTATGCCGGGCTGGGGATTGAGCAGACGGACGCGGCCGCTGGCGTTGACTGCAAAGCCCAGTTCGTCGCTGTAATCGAGGAACTGGAACACCGTCTGCAGCAGGTGATAGCCGTCAGGCCTGCGGCCCAGTATCCGCAGCATCAGATTGAGCTTGGCCGGGGCTGGCCAGATTTCCATCCTGAGGTCGCTATCAGACACGCTTGCTGTATTCGTTGACGATCAGGCGGATGCGCACCTTGTTCTTCAGCAGGGTGATCTTGCCGGGGATGTCGGTATCGCCCTGTTTGCGCCATTCGCTGTAGTCCACTCGCCAGCCGGATTGCTGGATCTGTTTGATCTGGCCCTTGGCGTCAAGCTGGCTGTTCTCCGGTTCGCCCGGATAGGGCAGGCCGTGCAGCCAGTAGGGCAGGGCGTTGACCGGCAGCGAGGCGCCGAAGGTTTCCTTCTCCCAGGCTGCAAGGCGGGCGCCGGAGACGGTTTTGCCGTTGGCTCCGCGCAGCTCCAGTTTGGCATCGCGGTGGTGCAGTTCCGCCTGCTCGCTGCCAAAGGGGCCAAGGATGCGGATGACGAAATCCGCTTGATTTTGCTGCCAATCCATCTTGCCGTGCCAGCCTTCGCCCTCGTTGAGCACGCCGATGCGGCCGGATAGGCTCCAGCTTTGCGGCAGTGGCGTGCCTACCAGCACCGATTCATCCGTGCCCTTGAAGCTGGGGGAGAGGGAGGTGCAGCCGCCCAGCAGCAGGCCGAAGACTAAAGCCAGCAACCAGTGCAGCGGCCGAGGGCTGGTCCACTTCAGGACTTCGGAGCCGATTGGGTTTGGATTCATGGTAATTGCACTCCCAGGCGCTTGAGGGTTTCCTGCAGAATCGGGTGATCGGGGAATTCCTGCTTGGCCTTGCTCCAGACCGCGCGGGCTTCCTCCTGAGCGCCGGTGACCCAGAGGACCTCGCCGAGATGGGCGCTGATCTCGGCATCGGTCACCTTGGCAGCGGCCTGGCGCAGGTATTCCAGGGCTTTGGTGGGGTTGCCCAGGCGATATTGCACCCAGCCCATGCTGTCGAGGATTGCCGGGCTGTCGGGCTTGAGGGCAAGGGCCTGACTGATGTAGCCGAGGGCCTCCTGATGACGGTCGGTGAGATCGGTCAGGCTGTAGCCGAGGGCGTTGAGGGCGTCGGCATGTTGCGGATTCTGCTGCAGCACCCGCGCCAGATCCTGCTCCAAGCGCGCCACCTGGCGCTGAGAGGCAGCAAACAGGGCGCGGGAGTAGAGCAGGTCGATGTGGTCGGGGTGGGTCGGCAGGGCTTCTTCGAACAGGGCCCAGATTTCCTCGGCAGCCACTCCCTGCTCCTTCAGCAGGCCAGCCTCGGCGGCATAGATGGCCGGCGATTGCTCGGTCCACTGGCTGCGCACCGAGCGCAGCTCATCCCGCGCCTGGGCCAGCTGGCCCAGGCCGGCGAGCAGATCGGCGATGCGAATCCGCGCCTGCAGCTGAAATTCACCGTCAAGCACGCGCCGGTACCAGTCCAGGGCCTTGGACCTGTCCTTGCGTTGCTCGGCGATGCGGCCGAGGTAGAAAGAAGCCTCGTTGCGGCGGCCGCGGCTGTCTTTGATCGCCTGGAAATGCTGCTCGGCCAGATCGTACTTTTCCAGCTCCATCGCCAGCACGCCGAGGGGGTAGCGCAGGCTGGTGGAGTCGCCATCGGCCTTGAGCAGGTGCTGGAACTGGTCGTAGGCCTCCTGATACTGCTGATTCTGGATCAGCAGGCGGGCGAAGCTGTCGCGCAGTTCCTTGTTGTCCGGCGCGCCGGTCACCGCCTCGCGCAGCAGTTGCAGGGCCTGCTGGCTGCGCTCCTGGGCGATGAGCACCTGGACTTCGAGGAGAATCGCCTTGTCCCAGCCGGGGGCGATCTTCAGCAGCTCCTGCAGGGCGGGCTCGGCCTTGGCGTAGGCCTTTTGCTCGGCGGCCAGCAGGGCATAGGCGTACCAGGCGTCACGCTGGCTGGGGTGGGCCCTGACCAGGCCGTCCATCAGCTGCAGGGCGCGCTCCTGTTCCTTGCTCTTGCTCAGGGCGCGGGCGACAAGAATGAAGCCGTCTTCCTGCTTGGCCTGGGCCAGCTGAATCAGCTCGTCGAGTTGCTGCTTGACCTCGCCATCGGCGCCCAGCTCCAATGCCACCGAGAGGGCGAAGCGACGGGCCTCCAGGCTGTTGGGGTCACGCTTTACCCAGAACTCCACCACCTCGCGCAGGGCCTGCTGATCCTTGTTGAACAGCGCCAGCCGGGCGCTGCGCTCGGCCAGCTGGGGGTCGCCGGTTTGCTCGGCGGCCTGGCGGTAGTAGCGGAAGGAGTCCTCCAGCCGATGGCGATGGGCAGCCACCTCACCGGCGAGGACGTTGAAAATGATCTCCGGCGAGAGCCGTTGCACCAGCGGCGGCGGTGCCGGGAAGGGATCGGCCGGCGCAGCAGCAGGAGCCGCCTGCGCGCCAGCGGCCTGCAGCAGGAGCAGAATCAGGGGGATGAACAGGTAGGGCATGAGGCATGGCCTCTGGGTCAGCAAACGGGGGGCTCGGTATATCACAAGATGGCGGCTTTGTCCTGGATCAAGAATATAGTATCGTGCCGCGGTTACAGTAGACTGAATGATATTTGTCATCCCAGACAATCATCCAACCTAGCATCTAGGCAAGTGCAGAGCCATGAAAATCTACGCCCTCGGCGTCAACCATAAGACAGCACCGGTCAGCATTCGCGAGCGCCTCACCTTCGGCCCGGACATCCTCGCCGAGGCCCTGGCGGCGCTGGCCGGCCACGAGGACGTCAGCGAGGCGGTGATCCTTTCCACCTGCAATCGTACCGAAATTTATTGCGCCAGCCAGAACGGCTGTGATGGCCTGATCGACTGGCTCGGCCATTTTCACGGCATCGACCGCACCACCCTGGTGCCGCACCTCTACTGCCACCGCGATGAAGATGCCGTCAGCCATTTGCTGCGGGTAGCCGGCGGACTGGACTCCATGGTGCTGGGGGAGCCGCAGATTCTCGGTCAGGTCAAGAGTGCCTTTGCTGCCGCCCAAGAGGCCGGTGCGATCCGCAAACTGCTCGGGCGACTGTTCCAGCACTGCTTTGCCGTAGCCAAGCAGATTCGCACTGACACCGCCATCGGCTCCAGCCCGGTCTCCGTGGCCTTTGCTGCGGTCAGCCTGGCGCGGCAGATCTTTGCTGATCTGTCGCAGCAAACGGCGCTGCTGATCGGCGCTGGCGAGACCATCGAACTGGCCGCCCGCCATCTC
>JADGBD010000122.1 GCA_015231665.1 Gammaproteobacteria bacterium | reverse complement strand
TACATCGTCCTGATCACCCTGGTGCTCGACTTCAGCGGCCTGGTGCTGGCGGAGGCGGTGCTGTCCTACGTCAACATCGGCGTTGACCCCACCACCTACAGTTGGGGCAACATGATCAACAGCGCCCGCCTGGAAATGGCCCGCGACCCCCTGGTCTGGTGGTCCCTGCTGGCTTCGCTGCTGTTCATGTTCAGCCTGGTACTGGCGGCCAACCTCTTCGCCGACGTGGTGCGCGACGCCTTCGATCCGCGCCTGCGGAATGAGTCCAGATGAGTTTGTTGAAGTGATAACAGGACGCAGAGAACGCAAAGAAGCGCAAAGATCGCAGAGTGGCTATTGGCGCCAAGGTTTTCGATCAAGTGTGCCGACTCTGGACCGCATGACAGCTTTTCTTGGCATGTTAGTCCAGCCGCTTAGACTGAATTTCTCTGCGTCCTTTGCGCTTCTTTGCGTCCTCTGCGTCCCTTTTGGGCCTGTTGAATGAGTTGGTATGAAGAGTAGTCAGCCATTGCTTGAAGTAGCGGGTCTGCAGCTGGCCATTGGCGCTGGCAGTAACGCCATTCGCCCGGTGGATGGGGTGGATTTTCACCTCGATGCCGGTGAAACTCTGGCCTTGCTCGGTGAGTCCGGCTGCGGCAAGAGCATGACCGCCCTGGGGCTGATGCGCCTGCTGCCTCCCGGTGGGCGGATTCTGGCGGGCTCGGTGCGCCTGGCCGGTGTCGATCTGCCCCTGCTCACCGAGCAGCAGATGCGCGCCGAGCGCGGCGGTCGTTTGGGCATGATCTTCCAGGAGCCGATGACCTCGCTCAATCCGGTGATGAGCATCGGCGAGCAGATCGCCGAGGCGGTGCGGCTGCATGATCCCGAGCAGGCCAGTCAAGCGGATAGCAGGGTGATCGAGCTGCTGCAGTCCGTCGGCATCCCCGACCCGGCCCGCCGCGCTGCGGAGTATCCCCATCAGCTCTCCGGCGGCATGAAGCAGCGGGTGATGATTGCCATTGCCCTGGCCGGGCGACCCAGGCTGCTGATTGCCGATGAGCCCACCACGGCGCTGGATGTGACCATCCAGCTGCAGGTGCTTAGTCTGCTCAAGGACCTGCAGCGGCAGACCGGCATGGCGGTGCTGCTGATCACCCACGATCTGGGGGTGGTGGCGGAGATGGCCGACCGGGTGGCGGTGATGTACGCCGGTCAGATCGTCGAGCAGGCGCGGGTGGCGGATTTCTTCGCCCATCCGGCCCATCCCTACAGCCAGAAGCTGTTTCAATCCCTGCCGGGCCGGCTCAAGCGCGGTCAGGAGCTGGCGGTGATCCGCGGTCAGGTGCCCTCGCTGCGCCAGACCTTCAGCGGCTGCCGTTTTGCCGAGCGCTGTGATCAGGTACAGCCCCTCTGCCGCGAGCAGGCGCCGGGCTGGCACGAGCTGGCGGAGCAGCAGGTGCGTTGCCATCTGGCGGGCCAGTTGATTGAACAGACCGCAGCGGCCAGCCCTGCAAATACGGCAGCTCAGCCCGCCGATGTCGCCAGCAGCGGCGAACATCTGCTGCAGGTGCAGGGCCTGAAAGTGCACTTTCCCATTCGCAAGGGCCTGCTGCGTCGGGCGGTGGCTCAGGTGCGGGCGGTGGATGGGGTCGATCTGCAACTGGCCCCTGGCCGCACCCTGGCCCTGGTGGGCGAGTCCGGCTGCGGCAAGACCACGGTAGGCAAGGCAATACTCCAGCTGATCCGGCCCACGGCGGGGCAGATCAGCTTTCGCGGTCAGCGCCTGGATGGGCTGTCGGCGCGGGGGATCAAGCCCTATCGCGCCGATATGCAGATTATCTTTCAGGACCCCTATGCCTCGATGAACCCGCGCATGCGTGTGCTCGATATTCTCGCCGAGGGCCTGCGCGCCCAGGGTCGGGCGGGGGCACCGGCAGCGCTGCGCCAGCGTCTGGCCGAGCTGTTGCAGCAGGTGGGCCTGAGCGCCGAGGCCCTGGAGCGCTACCCCCATGAATTCTCCGGCGGTCAGCGTCAGCGCATCGCCATCGCCCGCGCCCTGGCTCTGGAGCCGCGGCTGCTGATCTGCGACGAGCCCACCAGCGCCCTGGATGTCTCGGTGCAGGCGCAGATCCTCAATCTGCTCAAGCAGCTGCAGCAGCGCCTGGGGCTGGGCTACCTGTTCATCAGCCACAATATTGCCGTGGTTGCCTACCTGGCCCATGACCTGGCGGTGATGTACCTGGGCCGGATTGTCGAGCAGGGACCGGTGCAGCAATTGCTGCAGCAACCGCGACACCCTTACACCCGCGCCCTGCTGGAGGCGGCGCCGGTGCTGGAGGTGGGCAAGCGCCATCAGGCCCAGCTGCAGGGCGACATGCCCTCACCGGCAGCGCCGCCGCCGGGCTGTCATTTTCACCCGCGCTGCCCCAAGGCGGACGCGCGCTGCCGCCAGATCTATCCACCGGAGCAGCAGGAGGGTGAGCGCCGCTTCAGCTGTTTTTATCCCGAGGGTTGAGCCCGGGCGGTTCGGCTTGATGGGGCTGGCCGGGGCCTGATGGGCTGCCTCTTGCGCGGTCCCGCCCCCGGCTGGATAATCTGTGTTATAAGTTACGCTTATTCAAATTTCCCTTGCTTTATACCCCTTGCCGGGGCGGAGGCGTCGATGGCTGACAGGCGACTGCAGGTGTTTTATACCGTGGCGCGGTTGTTGAGCTTTACCAAGGCGGCCGAGTCGCTGCACATGACCCAGCCGGCGGTGACCTTTCAGGTGCGCCAGCTGGAGGAGCACTTCAATACCCGACTGTTTGATCGAACTCACAACCGCATCAGCCTGACCGAGGCCGGCGCCAAGGTGTACGGCTTTGCCGATCAGATCTTCGATCTGTACAACCAGATGGAAAACGGCGTGCGCGAGATTACCGGCGACATCAGCGGGGTGGTGGTGATTGGCGCCAGTACCACCATTGCCGAGTACATGCTGCCGGCGTTGTTGGGGGACTTCAAGGCGCGCTACCCGGATGTGGAGATTCAGCTCAAGGTGTCCAATTCCGATGGCATAGTCTCCATGGTGGAAAACAACACCATCGATCTGGGGGTGGTGGAATCGCCGGTGGCGAACAAGAATCTGGTGGTGGAGCACTGCACCGAGGACCAGTTGGTAGCCATCCTGCCCAAGGGCCATCCCCTGTCCGATCACCAGCAGCTGACCTTCAAGCAGTTGCTCCACTATCCCTTCATCTGCCGCGAGGAGGGCTCGGGCACCCGTGAGGTGATTGGCGATTACCTGACCACCCAGAACGGTGACAACGACCTGCACATGCACGTGGCCATGGAGCTGGGCAGCCCCGAGGCGGTGAAGGGTGCGGTGGAAGCGGGCATGGGGGTGTCGGTGATGTCCGGCTCGACGATTCAGAAGGAGCTGCGACTGGGCACCCTGGTGGCGGTGCCGATGAACCCGCCCCTGACCCGACCCTTCTCGTTTGTCCATCAGAAGCAGAAGTTTCGCCTCCGGGTGATGGAGGAACTGCTCGATTTTGCCCGCAATTATTGTCGAGACCAGTAGCCATGCTCAGAGTCAACGGGACCAATTCGCCAGAAGAGCGGGAGCTCCTGCGCCTGTATCGTGAGCTCAACCCGAGGGATCAGGCCAGCGTGCAGGATTTTCTTGCCTTTGTGCATCAGCGGCGCCAGTCGCTGGAAGAACAGGAGCTGATTCGCCACGCCCCCAAGCCGATCCCACGGCCGGAGGAAGAGACGGTGATCGGCGCGATCAAGCGCCTGTCCGAATCCTTCTATATGCTCGATCGCTCGAAGATGCTCCACGAGACCTCGGGCCTGATGTCCGAGCACCTGCTCCAGGGGCGCGATGCCATGGCGGTGATCGACGAGCTGGAAGACCTGTTTCAGCAACATTTCGCCAACTATGAGGGCAGCGGTGGCGGCAATGGCAAGACCCCGGGGGAGGCGTCGAGCTGATGCAACTGATTACCGACTGGTTCCGCCGCCAGTTTGCCAATCCCCAGGTGGTCTACCTCACCCTGCTGCTGGTGCTGGGTTTTGGGGTGATCCTGAGCATGGGCGACATGCTCCTGCCGGTGCTCGCCAGCATTGTCATCGCCTATCTGCTGGAGGGCCTGGTGGGCCTGCTCGAGCGCAAGGGAATGGGCCGCTTCATCGGCGTGTTGCTGGTGTTCAGTGGCTTCATGCTGTTTCTGGTGTTGCTCATCTTTGGCCTGTTGCCGCAGTTGTCGCGGCAGATCACCGAACTGGTGAATCAGTTGCCCAACATGATCTCCCAGGGCCAGCAGGCGCTGATGCATCTGCCCGAGCGCTACCCTGAAATCATCACCGCGGAGCAGGTGCAGGAGGTCATGGGCAGCCTGCGTACCGAACTGGCCAGTTACGGCCAAAAGGTGCTGTCGCTGTCGCTTTCTTCCCTGGTGGGGCTGATCACCCTGCTGGTCTATCTGGTGCTGATGCCCCTGCTGGTGTTTTTCTTCCTCAAGGACAAGGCGTTGATCTTTGCCTGGTCGGCCCATTTCCTGCCTTCCGAGCGAGCCCTGGCCCTGCAGATCTGGGAGGATGTGGACCGCCAGATCGCCAACTACGTGCGTGGCAAGTTCTGGGAGATTGTGATTGTGGGCGGCGTCAGCTTCATCACCTTTCGCTTTTTCGGCCTCAACTATGCGGTGTTGCTGGCGGTGCTGGTCGGCCTCTCGGTGATCATCCCCTACATTGGCGCTGCGGTGGTCACCTTCCCGGTGGTCCTCATCGCCTGGTTCCAGTGGGGCTGGGGGCCGGACTTCATCTGGCTGACGGCGGCCTATTTCCTCATTCAGGCCCTGGACGGCAATGTGCTGGTGCCCCTGCTGTTTGCCGCGGTGGTCAACCTGCATCCGGTGGCGATTATTGTCGCCATCCTGGTGTTCGGTGGCTTTTGGGGCTTCTGGGGGGTGTTCTTCGCCATCCCCCTGGCACCCCTGGTGCAGGCCGTGATTAACGCCTGGCCGGCAGTAGAGACCTGAGCCTGCAAGCACTGTCCTTCCTTCCCCTGCTCGAGACCCCGAGATGCAGCAACTGATTGAACACTGGATTCGCCCGGAGATCCGTGGCCTGAGCGCCTATCAGGTGGCCGATGCCCGCGGCCTGATCAAGCTCGATGCCATGGAAAACCCCTATCCCTGGCCCGCGGCGCTGAAGTCCGAGTGGGCCGAACTGCTCAGCCAGGTGCCGGTCAATCGCTATCCCGACCCCCAGGCCAGCGCCCTGCGCCCATCCCTGCGCGCGGCCATGGGCCTGGCACCAGACATGGAGCTGCTGCTGGGCAATGGTTCCGATGAGATCATCCAGATGCTCTGTCTGGCCCTGGCCGGGCCGGGCCGGGTGGTGCTGTCGGTGGACCCCGGTTTTGTCATGTACCGCATGATCGCCAGCTTCTGCGGCATGCGCTATGTCGGTGTGCCGCTCAAGGCCGATGACTTCAGTCTCGACCTGCAGGCCCTGCTGCAGGCCTTGGAGCAGGAGCAGCCGGCGCTGGTGTTTCTCGCTTATCCCAACAACCCCACCGGCAACCTGTTTGATCAGCAGGCGCTGGTGGAGATCATCCAGGCCGCGCCCGGGCTGGTGGTGATCGATGAGGCCTACGCCCCCTTCACCGATGCCAGCTTCATCGGCCGGCTCGGGGAGTTCGACAATCTGCTGGTGATGCGCACCCTCTCCAAGATGGGCCTGGCTGGACTGCGCTTTGGTCTGCTCGCCGGGCCGCGGGTCTGGCTGGAGCAGTTCGACAAGGTGCGCCTGCCCTACAACATCAACAGCCTGACCCAGATCAGCGTGGATTTTGCCCTGCGCCACCTGCCGCTGTTCGAGCAGCAGACCCGGCAGATTCGCCGTGATCGCGAAGACCTCTACCGCGATCTGGCGGCGATTGACGGCCTTCATCCTTATCCCTCCGATGCCAATTTCATCCTCACCCGAACCCCAGAAGATCGGGCTGCGGCCATCTTCGAGTCGATGAAGCGCCAGGGGGTGCTGGTGAAAAAGCTCGACGGCAGCCATCCCCTGCTCAAGGACTGCCTGCGCCTGACCGTCGGCACCCCAGAGGAAAACCAGGCCTGTCTCAAGGCGCTGACGGCAGCGTTAGCCTAACGCTCATGGGGCGGACAGCACCACCCCAGAACATGAAACTTCTCCTAATCGATGGG
>JADGBD010000121.1 GCA_015231665.1 Gammaproteobacteria bacterium | reverse complement strand
CGCGCTGGCAACCGTGCGCGGCCTGCTGCGCCAGCTAGCCGAGAATCCATGAGGCATGTCCATGGAAAATGATCTTGGATCAGACAGTTGAGCGCAACACCCGTTTCATTATCGGCGGACATCTGGCTGACAAGCAGGCCAATCGGCTGATACGGCACTGCTTCCTAAAGGGAACGGACTTCAGTAAGGTGACACCTGCGGAGTCGGATGCGGTCATTCTCAAGATCGACAAACGGCCCCGCAAGTGCCTAAACTACCGGGCACCTTATGATGTCTTTGCCGACGCTCTACCTGGTGCACTTGCGACTTGAATCCGGCCAATGGGGAGTTGAGCATTGTCCACTGCAACCGTCCTGATCGTCGATGACGAACCCAGCAACCTGTCGTTGCTGATGCATCTTTTGCGATCGGATTATCAAGTGCGCGCCGCCAATTCGGGCGAGAACGCGCTGCGTGCAGCAGCGAACGAGCCGCGTCCGGACCTCATCTTGCTGGATGTCATGATGCCGGAAATGAATGGTGAAGAGGTTCTTGCCCGTCTTCGCAGCAATCCAGCCACCCTCGACATTCCGGTAATTTTTGTCACCGCGCTCGCCGATGTCGACGATGAAGAACGTGGTTTGGAGCTTGGAGCCGCTGACTACATCACCAAACCGATCAAGCCTGCCGTCGTTCTGGCCAGAGTGCGAACGCAACTCGAAGCAAAGCAAACCCGTGACTGGCTGAAAGACAAGAACGCCATCCTCGAAGCGGAAGTATCCCGGCGCATGGTCGAGAACGACCTGACTCAACTGGTCAGCATTCGGGCGTTAGCCCATTTGGCCGAGACGCGCGACCCCGAAACCGGCAACCACATCTTGCGCACGCAAAACTATGTTCGCGCACTGGCACTGAGACTCAGGCAGCATCCGCGTTTTTCCGCCACCCTCGACACGCACACCATCGACCTGCTGACCAAGTCGGCGCCACTGCACGATATTGGCAAGGTCGGCATACCGGACAGCATTCTGCAGAAACCGGGCAGCTTGACTCCGGAGGAATGGGTGATCATGAAGACCCATTCCCGGCTGGGGTCCGATGCCATCGAACAGGCAGAGATCGATGTGGAGCAGCCTGTTGCCTTTCTCTCGCTGGCCAAGGAGATCGCCCATTGGCACCACGAAAAATGGGACGGCAGCGGCTATCCCGATGGACTCAAGGGTGACGCGATTCCGCTTTCCGCGCGCCTGATGGCAGTGGCCGACGTGTTCGATGCCCTGATCTCGCCGCGCGTGTACAAACCCGCGCTGAGTTATGCAAAGGCCCGCGAGATCATTAGCGAAGGCAGCGGCAGTCATTTCGATCCGGACATCGTGTCCGCCTTTCTCGAAGGCTTTGCTGCGATGACGGCCATCGCCGATCAATACCAGGACCGGGGCAACCCGCAAGCTTGATGAGCAGCGCAAAGGGGTCACGCAAGATCAAGTCAGCTGTGGACGCCACCGGCCAGGATGTGCTGTTCTATGCCGCATTCGCGGCGCTGATCCGCGACCCTGTCGAATGGTCCTACGTCGCTATCGTCATACTGCCGCCGGCAAGAGAATCTACATGATTGGACCGCTGCAGCGCTCGCTCAAGACCCGGGTCACCCTGTTCTCTCTGGTGATTTTCGTCCTCAGCCTGTGGGCGCTCGCCTACTACGCGTCGAAGATGCTGCGTACGGACCTGGAGCAATTGCTGGGCGACCAGCAACGCTCGACCGTGGCCCTGGTGGCGGCAAACATCGATCAGGAACTGAGGGACCGCCTGACTGCACTGGAAGGGATTGCAAGCAACTTCGATGAGAAGGAGTTGAAGTCGCCGGCAACCCTGCAGTACATCCTCGAACGCCGGCCGATCCTGCCCTTGATGTTCAACGGTGGCTACTTCATCACGGATGCCGCAGGCATTGCCACCGCCTCCATCCCTGTCAACCTGGGTCGCGTCGGCATCAACTACTCACTCAGCAACAACGTCGCTGTGGCACTGGGTGAAGGCAAGTCGGCAATCGGCGCCTTGGAAATAGGCAAGGTATTGCGGGTGCCAGTCTTCAGTCTGGCGGTGCCGATACGCGACGCGCAGGCCAAGGTCATCGGCAGCCTGGTGGGTGTGATCAATCTGAGCTCGGATAATTTCCTCGACAAGATCATGTCGAACCCCTACGGGCGAACGGGGGGCTATCTCCTCATCGACCGGCAGCAGCAGATGATCGTCACCGGCACCGACAAGAGCCGCATCATGGAAGCCCTGCCGCCGCACGGGGTCAGTCCGGCAATCGACAACTACCAGGCCGGGCGCGAGGGCTCGGTCATATTTCACAATCCCAAGGGTTTGGAAGTGCTGGTCTCGGTCAAGAACATCCCGGTGGCGGACTGGTATGTGGTCGCAACGCTGCCGACAGCCGAAGCCTTTGCCCCGATTCACGACATGCAGCGACGCATGCTGCTGGCCACTCTCCTGCTTACCCTGATCGCCGGCGGACTGACCTGGTGGATTCTGCGCCGCCAACTGGCGCCGATCGGTGCCGCCGTCGCCGCGCTCGGCGCCCGCCCGGAGCAGGGCGTGATGGCCGAACCGCTACCCGTGACCACGCAGGATGAAATCGGGCAATTGATCAACCGCTTTAACAGCTTGCTGAACGCGCTGCAAAGGATGGTCAAAGATCTGGGAGAAACACAACGTATTGCCCATATCGGCAGCTGGCATCTGGATGTGGCAAGCCATCAGGTCGTTTGGACGGAAGAGCTCTACAAGATGTATGGATTCGATCCATCGCTGCCTGTTCCGCCCTATACCGAGCACATGAAGCTGTTCACCCCTGCAAGCTGGGAGAGGCTGTCCACGGCGCTGGCCCGTACCCGGGAGACCGGCGTCCCCTATACGCTTGAACTGGAAACCGTCAGGAATGACGGCAGCAATGGATGGATGTGGGTGCAGGGCGAGGTCGAGGTTGATTCGGCAGGCACAACGGTTGGCCTCTGGGGTGCGGCCCAAGACATCACCGAACGCAAGCGGGCGGAGGAGGACATCCGTCTTGCTGAAGCCCGTTTTCGGGCCATCATCGAAGCATCCCCTATCCCATTCGCGCTGAACGATTCAGCGCTGAACATCACCTATCTCAACAGCGCCTTCACCCAGACATTCGGTTACGACCTGGCAGATATCCCGACGCTGGAAGCATGGTGGCCTCAGGCCTATCCGGACGAAAAGTATCGCCAGGAGGTTACAAAAGACTGGTTGTTGCGTCTTGAGGCGGCAAAGCGCGATGCCAAACCCTTCGAGCCGACGGAGGTGAGAATCCGTTGCAAGAATGGCAGCGAAAGAACGGTGCTGGCAACGGCTACGCCGCTGGTATCCTCTTTCGACGATCTCCATGCCGTGGCTCTTTACGACATCACCGAACGCAAGCAGGCGGAAGAGGCCGTCCTGGAGGCCTTGGCGCGGGTCGACAGGCTGGCACAGCACGTCCCCGGCATGCTTTACCAATACCATCTCCGGCCCGATGGATCCTCTTGTTTTCCCTATGCCAGCAGCGGAATCAAAGAGATTTATGCTGTTCTGCCCGAACAGGTCAGCCAGGATGCCCAGGCCGTATTCAAGGTGATCCATCCCGATGATCTTCAGCGGGTGAGTGAGAGCATTCAGCTGTCTGCCCGGACACTCAGCGATTGGCATGAGCAATACAGACTCAACCTTCCGGATGGTCGAACCATCTGGGTTGAAGGCGAAGCCTCACCCGAACCCGCACCTGACGGGGGAGTACGCTGGCATGGCCACATTCGGGACATCACCGAACGTAAGAAGACGGAGTTGCTTTTACACGAACAACTGGACGAACTGCACCGCTGGCAGCAGACGATGCTCGGTCGCGAGGCCCGCATCATTTCGATTAAGCAGGAGGTCAACGAACTCTTGGCCCAATCCGGCCAGCCACCGCGCTATGGGGTTCAGCTGCCGACTGACCGCGTTCCCGGTGTCGGCCAGATGCCGTCGAAGTCGGCCGGAGATGACACATGAGCACGCCCCAGAGCGGCGACGGCGTGCTTGAAGCAAGCGTCTGCCTGGCCTTGACGGGACTGCTGCCGGTTGTGGCGGTTGCCGACAGTATCGAAACACTGCTCGGCTTTACCGCGGACGACTATCTGTCAGGGCGTGTTTCCCTGAAGCAACAAATTCACCCGCACGACAGCGACATCGCCGACATGCTTTTTTCGCCTGGCGATCCGGTCCCCTCTGGCGTCTTCAACATCCGGCTCAGGCATGCCAACGGCCGCATTCGCTGCATCCGTGGGCAATACAGCAAGGAGCCCGGTCCGCAGGGTCTGATGCTCAATTTGCTGCTGCAGGATGCGAAATCCTTGAAGCGAACGATGTCTGATGTCTCCACGATGGTCAATTTCACCGCCATGATGGAAAACACCGATGACTACATCTATTTCAAGGATCGTAATTACGTTTTTACCGGGGCCAGCCAGACGCTGGTGTCACTCTGCGATCCCGCCGATCACTGGACCGATCTCCTCGGCCAGACCGACTACGACGTCTTTCCTGAAGAATATGCGGATATCTACTACCGCCTCGAAAAGCAGATCTTCTCTGGCATTCCTGTTGCCCATGAAGTTCAGGAATATTTGACCAAGGACGGCCGAAAAGGCTGGGTAGACAACCGCAAGTATCCGATCCGCGACGCACAGGGGGAAATCATCGGTCTCTACGGTATCGCCCGCGACATCAGTGCGCGCAAGCAGGCCGAGGCAGCGGAGACTGAGATTAACGCTCGGCTGGCTGCGGTGATGGAGAACCTCACTGAGGGCCTGATCATCGCCAACCATCAGGGACAGATCACTTACTGGAACCCGATGGCCCTGACCATTAACGGCTTCACCAGTATGGACGACGGCCAACGCCCGCTCGCTGAGTTTGCCGAACTGTTTGAAATGCGGCCACTCGACGATGATCGCCTGCTGCCGGTCGAGGACTGGCCACTGAACTGCGTGCTGCGCGGTGAAAAGCTGCACAATTGGGAGATCAGGTTACGTCGACTCGATCAGGGCTGGGAAAAGATCCTTGCGTATTCCGGTTGGCTCATCCACAGCGCCAACGGCGAGAGACTCGCGTTCCTTTCGATCAACGACATCACCGAGAGCAAGCGCGCCGCCCTCCAGTTGGCTGAAAGCGAGGCCCGGCGCCTCGCCGAAATGAGCGCCGCCCTCGAAGTCCAGCAGCAGTCGTCCCGCGCCGCATTGAGCTTGATGGAAGATGCGCTTGCCGCCCAAAAACGGGCCGAAGAAAGCGAAGCGACAATGCGCAAGCTGTCGCTCGCCATTGAGCAGAGTCCGGAGAGTATCGCGATTACCAAACTCGATGGTGCAATCGAGTATGTCAATGAAGCCCTTGTCCAGGTTACTGGCTATTCCCGCGATGAGTTGATCGGGAAAAATCCTCGCATCCTTCACTCAGGCAAGACCCCGCCAGAAACCTACACCGCGATGTGGGCCGCCCTGACCCAGGGGCAACCATGGAAAGGAGAATTCCACAACCGCAGGAAGGACGGCAGCGAATACATCGAATTTGCCATCATCACACCGCTGCGCCAGCCTGACGGGACGATCAGCCACTACGTTGCGGTGAAAGATGACATCACCGAGAAGAAGCGCATCGGCATCGAGCTTGACCAGTACCGCTATCATCTGGAGGACCTGGTGGCGCAGCGCACCGCTGCATTGAACGATACCCTGTTTGCGCTTGAGAGCGTTGGCACGGCAATAACCCGCGCCGAGGTAAACAGCGGCAAACTGGTCTACGCCAACCGCTATGCCTGTGAGTTTCTGGGTTACTCGCCAGAGGAAATACTGGCGCTGAGCGTTGCCGATATCGATGCGCACATTACCGCCGAAACCTATCCCGAAATCGCTGCCAATATCCGCCTGAATCGCTTTGTGCGCTTCGAAACGGACCAACGGCACCGTGATGGCCACATGATACCGGTCGAAATGACCGTCTATTTTCACGAAGGTCAGGGCGGCGGCCCGGATTATTTCACTGGCTTTGGCGTAGATGTCACCCAGCGCAGGCAATTTGCAGAGTCTCTGCAACAAGCCAAGGATGCCGCCGAAGCCGCAAATATCGCCAAGAGTGCCTTCCTGGCCAACATGAGCCATGAGA
>JADGBD010000120.1:2582-6221 GCA_015231665.1 Gammaproteobacteria bacterium | reverse complement strand
CTGATCAGCCAGTCCGATCTGGACGCCTACCGTGCCCTGCGGGATATACAGCCCATTGCCGATCTGCTGCCGGCGCTGGTGCTCAAGGTCGAGGGCCGCTCTGCCCAGGTCTTCGTCAAGGATCAGGGGCGCATCGAGCTGGACTGGGATGCCCTGGCCTGGGCGCGCCGCTACCTCGGCGAGAACAGTCTCGGGCGCAAGCCGCAGAATGCCAGCGAGGTGCTGCGGCCGGGGGATCTGATCCGGGTGCGCCGGCAGGCCCCGGATCAGGACCAGGATCAGGCCAAACCGCAAACCAAGGGCCAGCCGCGCTGGCGTCTGGCGCAGTTGCCGCAGCTGGCCAGCGCTCTGGTCGCGCTGGATTCCCGCGATGGCGCGATCAGGGCCCTGGTGGGCGGCTACAGCTTTTATCAGAGCAAATTCAACCGGGTCACCCAGGCCAAGCGCCAGCCGGGCTCGGGTTTCAAGTCGGTGATCTACTCGGCGGCGCTGGAGGCGGGCTTCACCGCCGCCACCCTGATCAACGCCTCGCCGGTGATGTTCGACCCCGGTCTGGGCCGCACCAGCCAGTGGCGGCCGGA
This sequence comes from Gammaproteobacteria bacterium, assembly GCA_015231665.1. Taxonomy (GTDB): domain Bacteria; phylum Pseudomonadota; class Gammaproteobacteria; order Chromatiales; family Chromatiaceae; genus Magnetovirga. The sequence continues at coordinate 5,640 of JADGBD010000120.1, read as the reverse complement.
GAACTACACCGGCAAATTCTACGGCCCAACCCGCCTGCGCGAGGCCCTGACCCACTCGCGCAACCTGGTTTCCATTCGTCTGTTGCAGGAGATGGGGCTGGAGCATACCCTGGAGCATGCCGCCCGCTTTGGCTTTGACCCCAAAAGCCTGCCGCGCAACTTCACCCTGGCCCTGGGCACCGGCGAGTCGACCCCGCTGGAGATGGCGCGCTCCTACGCTGTGCTCGCCAATGGCGGCTTTCTCGTCGAGCCCTACTTCATCCAGCGCATCGAGGAGCAGGACAAGGGCCTGATCTTTGAAGCCGATCCGCTCATCGCCTGCCCGGAATGTGAGGATCAAGCCAACAGCGGCCTGGTGCTCGCCGGCAAACCGGCTCCGCGCACCCTCTCGGCGCAGAACGCCTTTCTGATGAACTCCATGCTCCGCGATGTCATCCGCAGCGGCACCGCCACCAAGGCCAAAAGCCTCGGTCGCGAGGACCTGGCGGGCAAGACCGGCACCACCAACCAGCAACGCGATGGCTGGTTCAACGGCTTTCACCCCCAGCTCACCGCAGTGGTCTGGGCCGGCTTTGATGACATGCGCCCCATGGGCAACAAGGAAACCGGCGGCAACGTCGCCCTGCCGGCCTGGATCGAATTCATGGCCGAGGCCCTCAAGACTCTGCCGGAAAAGCCCCTGAGCCTGCCCGCTGGCATGTACCGCCTGAAGATCGACCCCGCCACCGGCGCACCGGCCGAGCCCGATCAGCGCAAGGTCATCGAAGAATACTTCCGCGTTGGGGTGCCCCAGCGTGAAACCGACTCCACCCAGGGCGGCGAAGACCCGCAACTGCTCGAGCCGGTGATCGGGCCCACGGAAACGGTTTCGGAAGAGCTGTTCTGAGTTTGGCGCCCCGGCCAGTTCAGATTTGGATCGCAAGACTGGATCGCCAAGAGCGCCAAGAAAACGCAAAGGACGCAAAGCCTTACTGTGAAACAAGATGGGGATTTGCCTCTCATCCTGGGAGGTCCAAGTGTCTGCTTGTAAGCCTATGTAGAGTGGGTGATCTTTGCCTGAGCAAGCGCCAAGGCGCTCAAGCTGTAGTTCGGCCGTGAAGCAGAATCAGCGCCAGGGATTAGCAACCTTTGTACTCTTTGCGTTCTTTGCGTCTCCTTTGCGTTCTTTGCGTTCAGTTTTTAGGCATTTATTACCTCGACACTCGCCACCATGACGCCGACCCAGACCCACCCAGCCGCTTTTGATCGGGAGATCGACCGCCAGGGCCGTGATTCGCTCAAGTTCGACCTGCGCCAGCACCTGTTTGGGCGTGCCGATGTCCAGCCCCTGTGGGTGGCGGACATGGATTTTGCCGTGGCCGACTGCATCATCCAGGCCCTGGAGCAGCGCCTGCAACACCCCGTTCTCGGCTACAGCCTGCGGCCGCAGGCCATGGCTGAGGCCTTGCAAGCCTGGCTGTTGGAGCGCCAGGGCTGGCAAATCAAGGCTGAGCAGCTTGTCTTCAGCCCCGGAGTAGTGCCCTCTCTGGCCCTGGCGGTGCGCGCCTTCTCCCAGCCCGGCCAGGGGGTGGTGGTGCAGCCGCCGGTGTATCCGCCGTTTTTCTCCTGTGTCGAGGCCAACGGTCGGCGCCTGCTGCGCAACCCTCTGATTTTGCGTGATGGTCGATTTAAGATGGATCTGCCGGGGCTGGAGCGCCTGCTGCAACAGCAAGCCCCGGCGCTGCTGTTGCTCTGCTCGCCGCACAACCCCGGCGGTCGGGTCTGGAGCCGCGAGGAACTGGCCGATCTGATCGCCCTGTGCGCACACCATGATTGCCTGATCGTCGCCGACGAAATCCATGCCGATCTGCTTTACTCCGGCGCGACCTTCACCCCGGCGGGGCTGCTGTCGGAGCGGATCATCTGCCTGACCTCGCCGGGCAAGAGCTTCAACATTGCCGGCATCACCCCTTCCGTCACCCTGATTGCCGATGCCGATTTGCGCCAGCGGTTTCGGCGGGAGCTGGAAGCCGCCCATCTGGGTGACGGCCGCCTGCTCGGGGACATCGCCTTCACCACCGCTTATGCTCAGGGCGCCGCCTGGCTGGATGGGTTGATGGCCTATCTGCAGCAAAGCCGGGATCAGGCTCTGGCCTATGCCCATGAGCAGTGGCCGCTGATTCGGCCGATGTCGCCCCAGGCGGGCTTTCTGTTCTGGCTGGATTGCCGCGCGCTGATGGCCGAACGCGGCCTCAATGCGCAGGACCTGCATCGCCTGTTCATCGATCAGGCCGGCCTGGGGCTGAGCGCCGGTCACAGCTTTGGCGCCGAGGGCAGCGGCTTCATGCGGCTGAATTTTGGTCTGCCGCGCAGACCGCTGTTCGCCGCCCTGGAGCGTATCAGCCAGTTGATGTAGTGGCGCTCAACCCCGGCTGGGGGCCGAAGCGTTGCCAGGCCTTCTCGTGGAAAAAGAAAGCAACGGTGTTGACCGCCGGCTCGACCAAGGCCAGGGCACTGCCCACGGCGATGCTGCCGGTCATGGCGTAGCCCAGGGTGAAGGCCACGACGAAGTGAACCACGGCAAAGGTTGCGGTTTTGGCCATGTCTCTATCCTCCTGCAATGGTAAATGCCTGAACAAAGCATGGACCCGACGGAGGAATTAGAAAAATCGATTGTTTTGATTATATCGATAGCTTTTGGCCATGATCAGCCCGGCACAAAGGCGCTACCCATGCGGTAGGGCTCGAAGCGAATCTGGCTCGGCAGGCCCTGTTCCTCGGCCAGTTGCTGCAGGCGCTGACGCCACTGCTCCTGGGTCTGCTCCAGGCGCTGCAGGCTGAGGGGATCGAGCTCGATGGCAATGCCCTGGGCCTGGATGCGACAGCGCACCACCGCCGGCTGCAGGGCGGCGCGCAGATCCCGCTCCACCTGCTGGACAAAACCCAGATGCTCGGCGCGAATCGGCAGCCCGGTCTGAATCCGGCTCGACAGGCCGGGTGAGGCCGGCAGCGCCGCCAGATCCTCCTGCCCCAGGGCAGCGGCAATGGCGCGCACCCCAGCCTTGTCAATGGCGCACTC
>JADGBD010000120.1:0-2538 GCA_015231665.1 Gammaproteobacteria bacterium | reverse complement strand
ATCAGGGTCATTTCAGCGCCCTCGGCGGCAATGCGTTTGAGCGCGCCGTAGAGATGGCTTTTGCAGTGAAAGCAGCGGTCGTAGGGATTGGCCAGATAATCCGGGTCGGCAAACTCGCCGGCATCCAGCAGCTGCAGGTTCCAACCCTCGGCAGCGGCCAGCTGCTGCACCCGCTCGGTGGCCTCGGTGGGCACTGCCGGCGAGATCGCATGGCAAATCAGCGCCCGCTCGCCCAGCAGCCGATGCGCCAGCAGGGCCAGGGTCAGGCTATCCACCCCGCCGCTGCAGGCCAGCTTCAGCGGGCCGATCTGCGCCAACAGCTGGCTCAGATCAGCGATCAGGCTCTGCGGGTTCATTCGGGCAGCCCCCTTGTTGCGGTAAATCCTATCAACTCATTGATTATTATCATGTAGTTACCCATAGGCAAGGCGGCTGTCCGGCTATTGATTGAGCCTGTAGCCGACCCCCTGCACGGTGATGATGAAGCGCGGGTGGGCAGGGTCATCGCCCAGGCGCTGGCGCAGCTGACCCACCAGCACGCGCAGGTAGTGGACATCCTGCTGGTGGCCCTCGCCCCAGATGCGGCTGAGAATCTGCTGATGGGTGAGCACCTGCCCCGGCAGGCGGATGAGCAGCCGCAACAGCTCGTATTCCTTGCGACTCAGATGCACCGGCTGGTCATCGACGCTGACCTCGCGCCGGAGCAGATCGACCCGCAGGCCCTGGCGATCATACAGCTGCACGGCACTACCGGGCTCCTCGCCCTGCTGGCGCAGCAGCACGCGGATGCGCGCCATCAGCTCGCCAATGGCGAAGGGCTTGGTGACAAAGTCATTGGCGCCGGCGTCCAGGGCCTGGATCTTGTCGCTTTCGCTGGCCCGCACCGAGAGCACGATCAGCGGCACCTGCGACCACTCCCGCAGCTGGCGAATGAACTCCTGGCCGTCCATATCCGGCAGACCCAGATCGAGAATCACCAGCTGCGGCTGCAGCTGGGCGCACAGGTGCAGACCCTCCTCGGCCAGGCGGGTCTCTGCCACCGCATAGCCCTGGGCCTCCAGGCTGATGCGCAGAAACTTGCGAATCTGCGCCTCGTCTTCCACCAAAAGGATCTTCATGGCTTGCCCTGATAGGGAATGCGAGGCAGCACTATACGCAAACAGGCGCCCCTGCCGTCAAGCCCGCCATGGGCGCTGATCTGGCCGGCATGGGCCTCGATCAGACCGCGGCAGATGGCCAACCCCAGACCGGTGCGCTGGCAGCGGTCACGCGGATGGTTCGGCATCAGGGTGTGAAAGGGCAAAAACACCGCCTCGCGCGCCTCAGCGGGAATCCCTGGGCCTTGATCGCACAGCTCGATGCACAGGGATTCTCCCTCCACCCAGGCGCGCAACAGGATGCTGCCCTCCGTCGGCGAGAACCGGATGGCGTTGTCCAGCAGGTTCACCAGCACCTGGGTGATCAGGGTCTCCTGCACCCAGAGCAGCGGGAAATCGGCGGCTATGTCCAGCTCCAGGCGCACCCCGGCCAGCACAGCCTGCAGGCGACTCTTCGCCTCGGCGATAAGGTCCTGCAGATCGACCCACTGGCGCTGCAGCACCAGCTCGCCCTGACCGATGCGCGCCATGTCCAGCAGGTTCTGGATGTGTCGATCCAGCCGCCGGGCCTCGGCCACCACCGTCGCCAGCAGGGCCTGACGGTCCGCCGGGCTAATGGCCTCGGCGTAGTCCAGCAGGCTGGTGGTGGAGCCGATGATCGAGGCCAGGGGCGTGCGCAGATCGTGCGATACCGATGACAGCAGGGCCGAGCGCAGCTGCTCGGCCTCGTTTTGCACCCGCGCCTGATCCAGATCGGCCACCAGCTGGATGCGCTCCAGCGCCAGCGAGGCCTGATCACACAGACTGCGGGCCAAATCGGCCAGATCGGCATCCAGCGGCCCCTGCACCTGGGCCAGCCCCGCCGGGCGCTCGCCACTGCCCAGGGCAAAGGACTCGGCGGCGCTGGCGTTGTCCCCATCGGCCAGGGCCGCAACCAGGCGGCCATCTGCGGCGAACACCGCTACCGGCAAGGCCATGGAGCGATGCAGATGCTCCGCCAGGGCCTGCAGTACCTGCTCGCCGGAGGTGGTGGAAACCATCTGCCGGCTGCATTCATGCAGGTTGGACAGACGCGCCAGCGCCAGCTGCCGCCGCCCGCTCTCCTGATAGATGCGCGCCGCCAGATTGCCGGTGATGGCGGCGGTGAGGAGGAAAAACCCCAGGGTGGCCACATCGGCATCATCCGCCACCTTGAAGGTGTAATAGGGCCGGGTGAAGAAGAAATTGAACGCGAGAAAGCTCAGCAGACTGGCCAGCAAAGCCGGCCCCAGGCCGGTGCGCGAGGCCACCACCAGCACCCCGGTGAGAAACACCAGCGACAGGCTGGCATGGGGCATCAGCTCCCGCAGCAAGAAGGCCAGCAGCAGACTGATGGCCAGCACCGCCAGCAGCAGGCCGAGCTGTTGGCCTATGCGTGGACCCAGGCGAGCGCTGAATCCAG
>JADGBD010000119.1:5436-6221 GCA_015231665.1 Gammaproteobacteria bacterium | reverse complement strand
TAGCCATGCACATAGCCATTCCCACTAGCCTCCGAGGAGACTGCCATGCCCAAGCCCCTGCCGATTTTTGCCATGCTGGCTTCTGGACCGGCCTTCGCCCACGGCGACCACGGCCACAGCTTTGCCGACCTGATGCTGCATCTGCTGTCCGATGCCTTCCACCTCTGGCCCCTGGGTCTTGGGGTTATCGGCGCCCTGTTGCTGGGATTTATGCTGTATCAGCCGCGCAAATCCGCGCCTGGCCAAATCAGTAGCCACGAATAAAGGCAGCTGAATTCCCATTGGCGTCCATTCGCGTTCATTTACGGACCGATTTGAACAGTACTCATGGCTGATACCGCCCTGATGCGCCTGCTGCAACTCTGCAGCCCGAGCCTGCCCATCGGCGGCTACAGCTATTCTCAGGGTATCGAGTGGGCGGTTGAGGCGGGCTGGATCAGGGATGAGCGGGAGCTGTGCAGCTGGCTGGAGGATTTGCTACAGGGCAGTCTGCGGGGGCTGGAGATTCCCCTGCTGGCCAGGCTCTATCGGGCGGTGGAACGTGAAGACGAAGCGGCCCTGAGCGAGTGGATCGACTATCTGCTGGCCAGCCGCGAGAGTCGCGAGCTGCGCGATGAGGAACGCCAGCGCGGTCGCGCCCTGGCCAGCCTGCTGCGGGAGCTGCAGCTGCCGGGGGCCGAGGCCTGGCGCCCGCTGTTGGAGCAAAGCCAAAGCGCTGGCTTCGCCCTGGCGGCGCAACGCTGGGGCCTGGGGCTTGAGCAGACAGCCCAGGGTTTTGCCTGGGC
>JADGBD010000119.1:0-5426 GCA_015231665.1 Gammaproteobacteria bacterium | reverse complement strand
GAAGGCGTGGTGCTGGCCGGGGTCAAGCTGGTGACCCTGGGACAGAGCGCCGGCCAGAGGCTGTTGCTGCAGCTGGGAGAACAGGCCGCCGCAGCGGTGGAGCAGGGCCTGGCCCTGGCGGATGCCGACATCGGCGCCTCGGCCCCAGCCCTGGCCATCGCCAGCAGCCGCCACGAGACCCAGTACAGCCGGTTGTTCAGATCTTGAAGAGAGGACGCGGAGCTCGCAGAGAAGCGCAAAGATCGCAGAGTTTGTTGTGGTTATTACAAGACTCAACGTGCTTTGCGCTTCTCTGCGTTCTCTGCGTCCCAATTATTCCAAACGAGGCATGATGATGACGAATCAACAACCCCTGCGGGTCGGCGTTGGCGGGCCGGTGGGTTCCGGTAAGACGGCGCTGCTGGAGCAGCTGTGCAAGGCCATGCGCGAGCGCTACAGCATCGCCGTGGTGACCAACGACATCTACACCCAGGAGGACGCCCAGATCCTGACCCGGGCCGAGGCCTTGCCGGCGGAGCGGATCATCGGTGTCGAGACCGGCGGTTGCCCGCATACCGCAATCCGCGAGGATGCCTCGATGAACCTGGCGGCGGTGGAGGATCTGATCCAGCGCTTTGCCGACCTCGACCTGGTGTTCGTCGAGAGCGGCGGCGACAACCTCTCGGCCACCTTCAGTCCGGAACTGGCCGACCTGACCATCTACGTCATCGATGTCGCCGAGGGCGAGAAGATCCCGCGCAAGGGCGGCCCCGGCATCACCCGCTCGGACCTGCTGGTGATCAACAAGATCGACCTCGCCCCCTACGTCGGTGCCTCCCTGGAGGTGATGGAACAGGACACCAACCGCATGCGCCCCAACAAGCCCTGGGTGTTCAGCAACCTCAAGACCGGCGAGGGCCTGGCGCAGATCATTGAATTCATCAAACGGGAGGGTATGTTGCAATGAAGGCACCCATTCAGGGGTATTTGGAACAGCTGCACGAGCAGGTGGGGCAGATCGACGAGGGCGAACTGGCCAGCTACATCCCCGAGCTGACCAAGGCCGACCCCAAGGCCTTTGGCATCTGCCTGGTGACCATGGACGGGGTGGCCTATGCAGTGGGAGATACGCAGCAGACCTTTACCATTCAGTCCATCTCCAAGGCCTTTGTCTATGCCGCCGCCCTGGCCGATCGCGGCCAGGAGCTGGTGGCCAGCAAGGTAGGGGTGGAGCCCAGCGGCGATGCCTTCAACTCCATCAGTCTCGACCCGCAAAGCGGTGCGCCTTTCAATCCCATGATCAATGCCGGCGCCATTGCCACCAGCGGCCTGGTGGCCGGCAGCACGCCGCAGGCGCAGTGGCAGCGCATCCAAGAGGCCCTGGCAGACTTTGCCGGCCACCCCCTGGCGTTGGATGAGGCGGTGTACCGCTCCGAGAGCGACACCGGCCACCGTAACCGTGCCATCGCCTGGATGCTGAAAAACTTCGGCATCATCGATGGCGATCCCATGGCGGTGCTGGATAACTATTTTCGCCAATGCTCCCTGCTGGTGAGTTGTCGCGATCTCGCCTTCATGGCTGCCACCCTGGCCAATGGTGGTGTGCATCCGCAAACCGGCAAGGCTGCCCTGCCGGCGGATGAGGTGGAGCGGGTGCTCAGCGTCATGGCCACCTGCGGCATGTACGACTATGCCGGCAGCTGGCTGTATGAGGTGGGGATGCCCGCCAAGAGCGGCGTCGGCGGCGGCATAGTTGCGGTGGTACCGGGCCGTTTCGGCGTAGGTATCTTCTCACCCCGCTTGGATGCCAAGGGTAACAGCGTGCGTGGTATCGAGGCCTGCAAGCGATTGTCGCGCCAATTCGGCCTGCACGCCTTTGCCCGGCGTGATCATCCCTCCATGGCCCTGGAGCGCATCTTCAGCGCTGCTCAGGTGCCCTCACGGCGACAACCGCCGCTGGAGGTGCGCAGCTTCCTTGACGAGCGTGCAGGGTCGATCAAGTATCTGATCCTGCACGGTTTCATTGCCGTCGACGGGGTGGAGTACGTGATCCGCAAGATGCAGAAACTGGCGCCGACGACCCACAGCTTCATCCTCGACATGCATCAGGTGGACGGCCTGTCGGAGAGCGCTGCGCGCCTGCTCAATCAGGCCCGCCTTGGCCTGGCTGCAGAGGGCATAGCTCTGGTCTGCTCAAGGGTGCACAAACGCCAGGCGATCCTGGCCCATCTGGGCAAGGCGGCGCGCAGCGGTGATCGGGGTTTTCTCCTGTTCGAGGACAACGACCTGGCGGTGGAGTGGTGCGAGAACCGCCTGCTGGCAGAAATGGGCGACCTGGCGCCGGGGCCGCGCGGGATGGGCGATTCCCTGATGTTTCGCGGACTGCCGGCAGAGCTGCTGCAGCGCATCGAACAGGTCAGCCAGCGGCGCAGCTATACCAGCGGCGAGCAGATTCTCCGCATCGGCCAGGAGGGCGACGGGCGGGTGTTTTTCATCGAATCCGGCCATGTCAGCATCCTGGTGCCGCTGCAGAACGGCAATCACCAGCGTATCGCTTCCCTCTGTCCAGGCATGGAGTTCGGCGAGATGGCCCTGCTCGGCCAGACCACCCGCAGCGCCTCGGTATTTGCCGACACCGATGTCAGTTGCCGGATTCTGGAGGTGACGGACCTGGAACGGCTGGCAGAAGAGGCGCCGAAGCTGGAGATCATTCTGCTGAAGAATCTGGCCCGCGGTATCGCCGCCCGCTTGCGTGGGGCCAATCAGTGCATCCAGGCCCTGGCTTGATGAGGCAGCCTTTGTTCGTGCTATGCGCCTTGGTCTGACTTGTCTTCCTGGGATTCAGGCAGCTTGGCCAGGGAGGGCAGGCGTTGGTGCAGGGCGGCCTTGGCCAGCAGGTGAGCCGAGACCGGGGCGGTGATGAACAGGAACAGGGTGATGAGGATTTCATGCAGGCTCAGGCCCGGGCCCTGCAGGCTGAAAAATAGCGCCGATGCGATGAGCAGGCTGCCGACTCCCAGGGTGGTGGCCTTGGTCGGTGCGTGCAGGCGGGTGTAAAAATCCTGCAGGCGAAACAGGCCGAGGGAGCCGACGAAGGTGAACAGGGCGCCGGCCAGCACGAGCAAGGCCAGGGCGGCTTCGATCAGGGGATTCATTCGATGATGTCTCCGCGCAGCAGGTATTTGGACAGGGCGACAGTGCCAACAAAACCCATCAGGGCGATCAGCAGGGCGGCCTCGAAATACAGCGGGCTGGCCAGCTGTATCCCCAGCAGCACCAGCAGGGCAATGGTGTTGATGTAGAGGGTATCCAGGGCAAGGATACGATCCGGCGCCGAGGGTCCGCGCAGCAGGCGGTAGAGGCTCAGGCCGACGGCGGCGGCAACCAGGCCGAAGGCAAGGGTCAGGGCAAGGTTCAGCATGCAAAAATCTCCTTCAGCGGGGCCTCGTAACGCTGCTTGATGGAGGCGATCACGGCCTCCGGGTCCTTGCTGTCCAGGGCATGCACCAGCAGGCTGCGGCGGTCTTCGGAGAGGTGGGCGGAGACCGTGCCCGGGGTCAGGCAGATAACGTTAGCCAGCAGGCTGATGGCTAATTCCTCACGCAAATCCAGGGGGACGGTGACAAATACCGGATGCATCTGTTCCGGCTCCTGCCAGAGGATCAAGCGAGCAACGGTGAGATTGGCCACCAGCACATCGTAGAGAAACACCAGCACAAACCGCAGCAACAGCCAGGGGCGGTGCACCTCCACCCGGTCCGGCCAGAAGGCGATGGTGAAGCGTGGAATCGCCCAGCCGAGCAACAGGCCGAGGAGAATCTGGCCAAAGGCCAGGCTGTTCTGCAACAGCAGCCAGACCAGGGCAAGCATCAGGGTAAACAAGGGGTGAGGCAGCCAGCGTTTCATCGGCGGACCTCGCCGGTACCGAGGATGGCCTGCACATAGGCCTGGGTATCCAACAGTTGGGTTGCTGTTGCCTGGGTGAAATCCAGTGCCGGACCGGCCAGCAGGGTCAGCAGCAGGGTCAGGCCGAGGAGACCGAGAATAGCGATGAGTTCATGCCGCACCGGTGCCCGCACCGCAGGGGTAACCCCTTCCTGGATGCTGGTCTGGAAAAACAGGCGACTGCCGGCGCGGGCCAGGGCAATGATGCCGATCAAGGCGGAGATCAGGATCAAGGACCAAACCCAGATCAGGCCGGGGTGATCCATGGCGGCGCGTAGGATCAGCAGCTTGCCGATGAAGCCAGACAGGGGCGGCAGGCCACCAATCAGCACGGCTGTGAAGAAAAACAGGCCGCCCCAGAGGGCGATGCGCGGCATGTCCGCATCCACCTGGAGCAGATCGCCGCTGAAGGGTCGGCGGCGGCCGATGGCCTCGGCCAGAAGGAACAGGGCGGCGGCGGCAAAGGTGCTGTGGGGCAGGTAATAGAGCCCGGCAGCTATGCCCTGTTCGCCCAGGGAGAAGGCGGTAAGCAGGGCGCCCACGGAGCCAATTACCAAATAGGCTGCCAGCCGGCCGAGCCGCCGCGCAGCCAGGGCGCCGAGGGACCCCAGCAGCAAGGTGGCCAGGGCCAGGGGCAGCAGCCAGGGAGTGAACAGGTTGGCCAGATCGCCGGAGGACTCGCCAAACATCAGGGTATGACTGCGCAGAATCGAATAGGCACCGACCTTGGTCATGATGGCGAACAGGGCCGCTACCGGTGCTGCCGTGCTGGAGTAGGCTGCCGGTAGCCAGAGGTGGAGGGGCAGCAGCGCCGCCTTGAGGGCAAACACCGCCAGCAGCAGCAGACCTCCGGCCCGGGCTAGTCCCAGGTTGTCCGGCGACAGGCTGGCGGCCTTGTGGGCGATATCGGCCATGTTGAGGCTGCCCAGGCCGGCATAGATCAGGCCGGCGGCAAACAGAAAGACGCTGGAGCCGAGCAGGTTGAGCACCACATAGTGCAGCCCGGAGCGCACCCGCACCGCGCCACCGCCATGCAGCAGCAGGCCGTAAGAGGCGAGGAGGAGAATCTCGAAGAAGACGAAAAGGTTGAACAGATCACCGGTGAGAAAAGCGCCAGCCAGGCCAAACAGTTGCAACTGAAACAGCACATGGAAATAGCGGCCGCGTTGATCCAGACCATCGGTCGCATGCCAGAGGGCAAAGGCCGCGACCAGAGTGGTGATCAGTAGCATCAAGGCGGCGAGGCGATCAGCCACCAGGACTATGCCCCAGGGCGCCGCCCAGTCACCCAAACGGTAGACCAGCAAGCTACCATCGGCCACCGCCAGCAACAGCATCCAGGCCAGGCCGATCTGTGCCAGCACGGCAACCAGGCTGAAGACGCGGCGCAGGCGCACCGGCTGCTGGCTCAGGGCCAGCAGCACCAGCCCGGCGACAAAGGGCAGCAGAATCGGCAGAATCGGCAGATGACTAGTCATGGGCCTCCCGATCATCAAGCCCAT
>JADGBD010000118.1 GCA_015231665.1 Gammaproteobacteria bacterium | reverse complement strand
GATTAACCTGACCATTTGGACGCAGAGGGCGCAAAGAAGCGCAGAGATCGCAGAGTTGTAAATGTGTTTGTACGAAAAAAATCAACACTCTGCGTGCTCTGCGCTTCTCCGCGTCCTCTGCGTCCCAACTTACACAGATACGCTTTACGCCAGCTTGGCGAGGATGTCTTGGGCCTTGGCCTTTTGCTCGGCTGTGCCTTCGGCGAGGACCTCTTCCAGAATCGAGCGGCCGCCGTCGGGGTCACCCATGTCCACATAGGCCTCGGCCAGTTCCAGCTTGGTCTGCAGTTGGTCTTCTTCGTCTTCATCAGCGAGCAGGTCCATCTCCCCCAGGCCCTTGGCTGCAGCCATCGGCTCGCCGACCCCGGCCAGTTCCTGATCCAGATCCAGATCATCCAGTCCACCGCCGACGCCCAACTCCTTGTCCAGGTCTGCCAGTTCCGACTCCAGATCCACATCGCTGGTATCCACCGACAGGTCCAGATCCAGATCGGCCAGTTCCGATTCCAGGTCGATGTCCGCGCTGTCAGCTTCCAGGCTCTGATCCAGCTCCGCCAGGCTGTCTTCCAACTCCAGCTCTTCCACCGATGCCGGCTTGGAGGGCTTGGCAGACTTGGCATCGGGCGCCTCGGCGGCCTTGGCCAGCTCGGCCTCAAGCTCATCCAGGGAGGCATCGCTAGCAGCGCTGAACATGCCCTCGCCCAGCTCCAGATCATCCTCGTTGATGCCGGTGAGTGCTTCGATGGCCTGGAGGGCTTCTTGATCTTCCTTGCTGGAGAGATCGATCACCGGCTCAAGGGATTCGGCACTTTCGATGTCCTGACCCAGGATTTCTTCCTCATCCAGCCCCACCTGGTGCTCCAGGGGTTCGCTCAGGGCACTGGCTTCGAGGCCCTGGATGTCCAGGTCAGCCTCTAGGTCCGGTTCCAGTTCGATCTTTGATTCGATCTCAGGCTCGATATTGGCATAGGTATCCAACTCGATCTCAGGAATCTCCAGATCATCCAGATTGATCAGCTCATCGGCCAGTTCGGATTCGGCCTCGACTTCAGCCACCGGGGCCAGTGATATCTCTTCATCCAGCGATGTTTCGGTCTCGCTGGCCAGTTCCAGCTCAAAGCTCGCCTCTGCCGCTTCAGCGACCGGCATGGCCTCAATAGAGGGTTCAGCAGCCTCCAGCTCTGGCTGCAGATCGCTGAGGGCATCAGGGCTCTGCTCATCAGCCTCTGCCGTGGGCGTGCCGCTGAACAGGGGATGCTCAGCGTCGATCTGCTTGCCCAGAACCGCCACCCGCGCCCAGCCAGCAGGATTCATCCGCGCCAAGCCCTGATTGGAGAACTCGGTCGCGGAGCGGAGGAATTCGTCCTTGTTGCCTGCGGCATGCAAGACTTCCAGCAGCTTGATCTTGATGTCGCTGCGTTCGGGATTGCGCTCCATGCCTTCGCGCAGCAGATCTATTGCCTGGTTGAGCCGGCCGTAGGCGACGTAGACATCGGCCTCGGATACCGGGTCCACCTCGGTATCGGCGCCCAGGCCCTCCAGCTCGCTGGGGGTGAAGTCCAGCAACAGGGAGGATTGAGGGGCGTCTTCCTCTTCGGATTCGATGGTGGACAGGTCGGTGTCCTTATCCAGCACGTCCTCGTAACTGGGGGCTTGCTCGGTGTCGGTCAAACCCACGGCCTCCAGGGCTTCCTGATCCTTCTTTGCGGTTCCGCCACGCTTGGCCTTGAGCAGAAGCAAGATCAGCAACAGCAGAATGGCACCCAGGCCGCCACCGAGCAGCAGGGGATTGGCAAACAGCATGTCCAGCAGGCCCGGCTCCTGGGCGAGCTCGGGCTCAGCCGCAGGGGCTGGCTTGGCGGCCGGCTTCGGCTCCGGTTGCTGCGCTGATGCTGGTTCTGCTGCTGGCTCTGGGGTTGATTCCGGCTTGGCCTCCGGTTTGGTTTCTGACTCAGGCTGAGCGGTCTGTTCCGCCGGTGGGGTGTAAACCTCTTCGGCCGGTTTGGCTTCAGCCTCGATTTCGGCCGGCGCCTGTTCCTGCGCCTGCTCCTGCGCTGGCTCCTCTGCCGGCGGCGGCTCCACTGCGGCAACCGCTTCCTGCTCCGGGGCATCCCCCAGCTGTCCCTGCACCTGGGCGGCGGTATCGCTTTTCAGCCGCAGCAGGCGCTCCAGGTCAGCCAGCTGAGATTCCAACCGTTGCAAGCGCCCCTGCAATTCATTGTTCTCAGCATTGACCTTTTCGTTCAATTCGCGCGCCAGCATCAGGTCCTTTTCCAGGCGCGACATGGCGTTTTGCTCAAAGCCACCCTGACTTTCAGCGGCCTTCTGCTCGGCGGCGGTGACAATTTCCACCCGATCGACCTGTTTTTCCGGCGGCACCAGGTCGCCACGGGCGTCAATCGGTGTTGGCCGTTGCTCCGGGCTGGCCTGCAGACCCAGGTCGCTGCCTTCATCCGCGGCCTGGCCGCCGGCCAGCTGGGCCTTGAATGCCTGCCGCGCCTCCTGCTCGTTACCACCGGCAAGGGCCGTTTGGCTGGGGATGGAGAGGGTTCGACCGGCCAACAGCAGATTCATGTTGTTGCGGGCGAAGGCCTGGGGGTTGTTGCGGTAGATGGCCATGACCATCTCTTGAATGGAAACCCCTTCGGGCCGATAACGCTTGGCAATGCTCCAGAGGGTATCGTTGGCCTCTACCCGGTATTCCTCACCGGGGGCCTGGGTAAAAGCCGGCGGCGCTGCCTTGACCGCGAGCGGGATCGGCTGCGCCAGACTGGGCGCTGCCTGAATCACCGGCGGCCGCCGTCTGAAGCTGGTCGGTGGGTCTAGCAGCAGGGTGAATTCTCGCATCACCTTGCCCTTGGGCCAGTTCACCTCGACGAGGAAATTGAGGAAAGGCTCACGAATGGGATTCTGGCTCTTGACCTTGATCAGGGGCTTGCCATCGGCACCTAGCTCGGTGCTGAAGCGCAGGTCGGTGAGATAGTAAGGCCGCTCCAGGCCGGCCTTGGCAAAGGCTTCCGCCGAAGCCAGGGAGACCGTCAAGCTTTCCAGCTCACCCTCTTCCACCTTGTGCAGGCTGATCTGGGCGCTGAGCACCTCATTGAGGGCAGACCCTAGCTGAATATCACCCAGCCCGACGGCGAAGGCCCCCATGGGGTTGAGGGCAGCGGCCACTGCCAGTGCGAGGATAGGTTTACGAATCATGCCCAACTCCCATTGCGTCCGTTGTATTTGGTTTTCTGTTGCAAATGCCATTGAATGGCGAGTGATTCTGCGGCCTTGACCATCAAGCACCGCTTCTCATCGAACAATCTAAATTAAAAACTCTGGCTAACTATAGCTGATAAATAGCTTTTTTACCAAATTATCAGCAATCTCCAGGAAGTTTCTCGCCAGCCCCGCCCGCCCGCTATCCAGCGCCAACAGGCCGGTGAAGCGCCGCCCCTCGGTATCCATCTGGCGCAACTGGGCCAGGTAGATGCTGGCTGTCTCCTTGGTCTGGGCCGCACTCAGCAACTTTTCAGCACCCTCAAGGGTTTCGCAACCCCCCGCTGAACAAAGCAATTCGGCCAGTTCCGCAACCCCAGTCGGCTGCTCGGTTTCCACCGACAGGCTGACTATATCACCAAAAAAAAGTGGCGCCAGGACAGTATTGATGGACAGGTGCAGTCGATCATCACCCCAGAGCTGGAACCAGAGTTGACGAAATTCGGCCTCCTCGGCCGCAGCATCCAGCCCCAGCAAATTGAACGCCAGGGGCTCGGCATAGAAGCTCGGTTTGGGTTTTTTGCCGTTGAGCAGTTGTGCGGTTTCCCCCGCCAGGGTTTCGATGGCGCCGCGGCCATCCAGGCTGACCGCGCGGGTCCAGCTGGCCTGCACCCCGATCAGGCCCAACTCGTCCTGCAGGGGCGCGAGCAAGCGCGCCAGCACCGTGGCTTGGGCATTGGGTACCCCCAGGGCCATGCCTTTGTAGAGATCCTGACGCTCCAGATTGACCCCGGCAATCACCGGCTCGGTCAGCGCATCGGCGAGACAGGCCTGGGGAGCGATCAGGCTGGCACCCTGCTCGCCAATCTGGCTGACCAGCTCGGCCGGGATGGGCTCGCAGGCAATCACCAGATCGATCTCCTGAAAATCCACCTGAGCGTAAGAACTCAGCGGCAGCAGTTTGTCGCCCACCTCCAGCTTGCGCCCGAGAAAGGCATCCTCATCCACCAGCAACAGGCTTTTGTAGGCCAGGCCGCTCTCGGCCAGCAGACCCAGCAGGTTTTCGCCGTTGAGCCCGGCGGCACCCAGCACCGCCAGTGCTATGCCCTGGGCCAAACTCAGGACTCCAGCAGCAGGCGCAGCATGCGCCGCAGGGGCTCGGCCGCGCCCCAGAGCAGCTGGTCGCCGACCGTGAAGGCATTCAGATACTCAGGCCCCAGGTTCATCTTGCGCAGCCGCCCCACCGGAATCTGCAGGGTGCCGGTGACCTGGGCCGGGCTGAGCTCACGCACCGTGGTGGCGCGGTCGTTGGGGATCACCCGCACCCAGTCGTTGGCGGCGGCAATCAGGCCTTCGATCTCGTCCAGGGGCACGTCTTGCTTCAGCTTGACCGTCAGTCCCTGGCTGTGACAGCGCATGGCGCCGATACGCACGCGGGTGCCGTCGATGGGAATGGGCCGGTCGCTGCGGCCGAGGATTTTGTTGGTCTCGGCAAAGCCCTTCCACTCTTCCTTGCTCTGACCGTTTTCCAGGGCGACATCGATCCAAGGAATCAGGCTGCCTGCCAGGGGAGCGCCAAAGTTGTCGGTGGGAAAGTCATCGGCGCGCAAGCAGGCCGCCACCTGGCGATCGATATCGAGGATAGCGCTGGCGGGATCGGCCAGCTCGGTCTGCACCGCGCCATGCACCCGGCCCATCTGGCTGATCAACTCGCGCATGTTCTTGGCACCGGCGCCGGAAGCCGCCTGATAGGTCATGGCAGTGACCCACTCCACCAGGTCGGCGCGGAACAGGCCACCTAAAGCCATCAGCATCAGGCTAACGGTGCAGTTACCGCCGATGTAGCTCTTGATCCCCTGATTCAGCCCCTGCTTGATCACATCCAGATTGACCGGATCGAGGATGATGATGGCATCGTCCTGCATGCGCAGGCTGGAAGCGGCGTCGATCCACTAGCCATCCCAGCCGGCAGCGCGCAGGGGACCATAGACCGCCTTGGTATAATCGCCGCCCTGGCAGCTGAGGATCACATCCATCTGCTTCAGCGCCTCGATGTCGTTGGCATCCTGCAGCGCCGCCACCGGCTTGCCAATGTCCGGCCCCGCCTGACCCAGCTGGGAGGTGGTGAAGAACACCGGTTCTTCGATCAGATCAAAGTCCTTCTCGGCCAGCATGCGCTCCATCAGCACCGAACCCACCATGCCACGCCAACCGACAATACCTACTCGTTTCATTTGGATAACCTCAAAAGTCAGGACGCAGAGGACGCAAAGAAGCGCAAAGCACGCAGAGAATTTTTAGTACCCTCCGCGTGCTTTGCGCTTCTTTGCGTCCTCTGCGTCCCTAGATTCAAACAAAAGCCACTACCGCATCGCCCATGGCGGCGCAGTTCACTTGGGTCATGCCCTCGGACAGGATATCCGGCGTGCGCAGGCCCTGATCCAGCACCTGGTTGACCGCCTGCTCGATGCGCTCGGCCAGAGCCGGTTCGTCTAGAGAGTAGCGCAGCATCATCGCCACCGAGAGAATGGTCGCCAGCGGATTGGCCACGCCCTGGCCGGCGATGTCCGGCGCCGAGCCGTGGATCGGCTCGTACATGCCGCGGCCGTCGGCGTTCAGGGAAGCCGAGGGCAGCATGCCGATGGAGCCCGTGAGCATGGCGGCGGCATCGGAAAGGATGTCGCCAAACATGTTGGTGGTGACCATGACATCGAACTGCTTGGGCCACTTCACCAACTGCATGGCGGCGTTGTCCACGTACATGTGGCTGAGTTGGATGTCGGCATAGTCCTGGCTCACCACCCGGGTCGCCACCTCGCGCCAGAGTTCGGTGCATTCCAGCACGTTGGCCTTGTCCACCGAACAGACCCGGCCGTCGCGCTTGCGGGCAATGTCGCAGGCGACGCGGACGATGCGCTCGATCTCGTGCTCGGCATAGACCAGGGGGTTGAAACCCTGGCGCTCACCGTTATCCAGGGTGCGGATGCCACGTGGCTGGCCAAAGTAGATACCGCCAGTCAG
>JADGBD010000117.1 GCA_015231665.1 Gammaproteobacteria bacterium | reverse complement strand
GACACAAGAATAGCCACCAAAGAGAGGGCAAGTGCATGCAAGTAAAAGACATCATGGGGTGCAATGTGCGTTCGGTAAAGTCGGACACTTCCTTGATGGAAGTGGTCTCGCTGATGTGCCTGTACCGTTACAGCGGGCTGCCGGTGGTTGACGACCAGGGCAAGCTCGCCGGCTTTATCGCCGAGAAGGACGTGCTCGCGCGCATGTTCCCGAGCCTGGAGGACCTGATGGGGGTGGAAGGCGGACTGGCCTCGGTGGACATGGACGAAATGATGGGGCGCTACAAGGAAGTGGTCCGGCTCAAGGTTTCTGACCTGATGACCCGCGGCGCCATCAGCACCACACCGGACGCCCACATCCTCCGTGCAGCATCCGTCATGGCGCGGCACAAGTTCCGCCGCATCCCGGTCACCGACGGCGGCAAGCTGGTCGGCATGATCAGCATGGGCGATGTGCACAAGGCCATCTTCAAGGTCAATGTCGCCGATGCCGTCGCCAGCCTGCAGGTGCTCTGAGGGGAATTCTGATTATTTCCTCACCCCGGAAAT
This sequence comes from Gammaproteobacteria bacterium, assembly GCA_015231665.1. Classification (GTDB taxonomy): domain Bacteria; phylum Pseudomonadota; class Gammaproteobacteria; order Chromatiales; family Chromatiaceae; genus Magnetovirga. The sequence goes on along the minus strand of JADGBD010000117.1, from coordinate 5,704 downwards.
GTAGGACGCAGAGATCGCAGATTGTTAAAGTTGCTGGTGGCTGAAGAAATAACCCTCTGCGCGCTCTGCGCTTCTCCGCGATCTCTGCGTCCTTGATTAGAGCAGCGCTGACCCTGCGGGCAACAGCCGGATGATCTGCTGCAGCAACTCCTTCAATCCCAGCGGCTTGCTGATGTAGTCATCCATGCCGGCGTCGATGCAGCGCTCGCGGTCGCCGGGCATGGCCATGGCGGTGAGGGCGACAATCGGCAGGCGTTCAAACCCAGGCATGGCGCGCAGCTTGCGGGTCACCTCCAGGCCGCTGATGATCTCCAGCTGGATGTCCATCAGAATCAGGTCCGGCTCCTCGTCCCTGGCCAGATTCAGGGCCTGCAGGCCGTTCTCCGCGGTAATCACCGCCAAGCCCTGATGCTGCAGATAGTCCCGGGTCATGGCGCGATTGGCGGCATCGTCCTCCGCCAGCAGGATGCGCCGGCCACGCAGCTGCGCCGGCAACTGCACCGGGCTTGAGCCGCCGTCAGCCGCGGCATCCAGCTCGCCGGGCTCATTCTGTCGGGCATCCCAGGGCAGCATGAGACTGAAACTACTCCCCTGCCCCGGCGTACTCGTCACCAGCACCCGACCGCGATGCAGCGAGGCCATCCGATTGACCAGGGTCAAGCCCAGGCCGGTGCCAGCGCTGCGCCCACCGGGCTGCCCAGCAAGCTGAACAAAGGGCTCGAACAGGCTATCCATCTGCCCAGCCTCGATGCCGATGCCGGTATCCCAGACGCGCAACTCCACCTCACCCTCGGCCTCATGGATCTGCGCCTGCAGGCCGATCTGGCCCTGCTCAGGGGTGAACTTGACCGCATTGCCGAGCAAATTCACCAGCATCTGCTTGAGCCGACGGCTGTCGCCCTGGATCAGCTTCAGCCGCGGATCGATCTGCTGGCGCAGTTGCTGAGCCTTGCGCTGGGCCGAGGGGCGCACCAGTGCCAGGGCCGAATCCACCAGTTGCTGCACCGGCACATAGTCCATCTTCAGCTCGATCTTGCCCGACTCCACCTTGGCCACATCAAGGATGTCATTGATCAGACTAAGCAGATGATGGGCACTTTGATCCAGGGTCTGGAGGGCATCGGCCTGCGCCGGGTTGAGTGGACCGTAGAGCTGATCGCGCAGCATCTCGGTCAAGCCAATGACCGTGGTCAGGGGGGTGCGCAGTTCATGGCTCATGCTGGCGAGAAACAGATCCTTGGCCTTGGCCGCCCGGGCCAGTTCCTCATTGACCAAGTTCAGCTCCTGGGTACGTTGCCGCACCCGCTGCTCCAGCAGGCGCTTCTCCTCACCCAGGGCCTGCTGGCTGGCGCCCAGGCTGGATTGCATGGATTGCAGGGCCTGCAGCAGTTGCGCCGATTCGGCGCTGCCGCCGGCGGCAATGGGGCCTGACAGATCGCCCCCGGCTATCCGCTGAGCCACCAAAGTGGCCTGACGAATGGGGCGCAGGATGATCCGATCCGCCAGGGCAAAGAGCAACAGCAGGCTGATCAGAAGCAGACTGATCAGCGCCAGCAACAGCTCCTGCTTGATCCGGCCCATCTCGGCCTCGGTGCGGGCGAGTTGGCCCGCCTGGTAATCCAGGGTCGCCTGCACCAATTGATCGATCAGATCAGAGGGCGCCCGGTCGATGCCGCGCACCTGCCGATCCACCTGGAGCAGCGACTGGGGTTGTTCGGGAAGATACTGGCGCAACGCCTGGCGATAGTCGTTCGCCAGCAGTCGATGGGCCGAAGCGAAGGCCTCCAGCTTGGCCAGGGCCTGATCAGCGGGAAGCAGCAGGCGCAGCTTGGCGATCTGCTCGCGGGTGAGTGCTTCCTCGGCCTCGAACTGGCGCAGATACCGCTGGTAGAGCCCAGGTTCCTGACCGCGCAGGAGGATGTTCTTCCACTCCTGCACCTGTTTCTTGAAATGCACCTGCGCCCTGAGTGCGCCAATCACCACCTGATTGCTCTGATCGCGGATCTGCAGTGACTCCGCGAGCAGGCGTTGATAGCCCAGCGCGGCATAGCCACCCAGGGCGAGGTTGACCGCCAACACCAGCAGCATGCTGGCCAGCAGCTGCCAGCGCAGACTCATCGCAATCTGTCTCCTCTCTGGCGGCAGTCCAGCCAAGCCAACTCAGCGCACCCGCGCCACCACCACGCTGATGTTGTCGTTGCCGCCATTGGCATTGCACTGATCCACCAGGGCTTGTGCAATCTGCTCGACGCTTTGGCTGGTCTGAGCCAGCAGATCGCCCATCTCCGCCGCGCCAAGATCCTTGGTAATGCCATCGGAACAAAACAGATAGACATCCCCCTGACGCAGCGGCCAGATGGCGCAGTCGGGCTGGCAACTGACCGCCACGCCCAGTGCCCGGGTGATGGCGTTGCCGGGAATGGTCTCATCAAAAACCCCGGTGGCCTCATAGTGCTCCTGATACAGGCTATGGTCCTGGGTCAGCTGGCTGAGCTGGCCCAGGCGCAGGCAATAGATGCGGGAATCGCCCAGATGGCAGTGAAACAGGCGGTCGTGGCCAAACAGGCCCATCACCAGGGTCGAGGCCATGCCAGCCAACTCCGGCTCGCGCTCGGCGGCGGCGAGAATCTTGTCGTTGCACTCCCTGACCCCTTGGCGCATGAAGGCGCAGACCTTGTCGAGATCACGCTCGGCCAGAGCCTCGGCCAAAAAGGCCACCTCACTGAGCATGGGCAGACAGAAATCCACCGCCATGGCACTGGCGCGGGCTCCGTGGGCCCGCCCCCCTACCCCATCGGCAAGGATCGCCGCCCCTGCTGAGGCATCCACCCCAATGCTGTCCTGATTGGTCTCTCGCACTCGGCCCGGATCGGAAAGTGCGGCTATGTCCACCTGGAGTCCCTTCATCATCTGGCCCTCGGCTAAAGTCAGAGGTATTGTGCGGTAATGGCTGAGGTTTGCTCAAGCCGCTCGGCAAGAATCTTCAATAACAGGGTCTTGATCGACGACTGCAACCGGTCAGAGGCCCTGAGGATATCCTCTGGCAGGATCTCCATCAGATCAATATCACCGTTACTCACCACCGAAGCCGTTCGGGTTTGGCTTTCACCTTTGACAAATGCCACCTCACCGATGGAATAGCCCGGCAGCACCACACCAAGGGGTTTACCTCGCTTTTCCACCCGCGCCGAGCCGGAGGCGATGAAATACAGCGTAGAACCCGTACTCCCCTCTTCCACCAAGACCTCGTCGCCAGGCAGTCGATACCAGTTGGCAATGCCGAGGATTTCCCACAGCTGACGATCCTGCAGCTCGCAAAAAAAGGGAATCGACTTGAGCTGCTGAAACTTCTGCGCCTCCGTCAGCTCGTCGCTGGCGGGATTGAGCTGCTGATGTGCCGTCATCAGATCGGCCGCCAGCTCACCCCACTGCTGGTAGCGATCTTCCGGACGCTTGTGCAGACACCGGCGGACAATGGCATGCAGCCCGGCCGGCAGCTGAGGATTGAAGGCGGCGCTATCCGCCAGAGGCTGATCCAGTATCTGGGCGAACAACTCCTGGGGCGAGCGGGCGCTGTAGGGCAGGCTGCCGGTGAGCAGCTGGTACATCACCATCCCCAACGAGAAAATGTCACTGCGCTGGTCCGCCGCCTCGCCGCGCACCATTTCCGGTGACAGATACACCGGCGTGCCCACCGTCTCGGTCAGCTGCAGCCGATCCGACTTGGCCGACAGGGCAGCGCCGAAGTCCACCACTTTGATCTGCAGCTCGCCCTGATACATCAGGTTGGCCGGCTTGATGTCGCGGTGAAAGATGCCCTCGCTGCAGGCGTAGTCCAGGGCGTTACAGCACTGGAACAGGGCTCCGGTCATCTCCGCCGGGGCGAGCAGATTCTCCGCTCGGGTGAATTCCTGCAGGGTGCCGCCGTCCACATATTCCATGACGATGTAGAGCTTGTCGTCGATGCTGCCGGCATCGAGCAAGCGGGCGATATGGGGGTGCTGCAGCTTGCCCGCCAGACTGGCCTCGTTGAGGAACATATCCTGGAATTTGCGCCCGTGCTGGCCGTTGTCAAAGATCTTGGGGTCGGCGATCTTCACCGCCACCTCCTGGCCGCTGAACTTATCCACCCCCAGATAGACACTGGCCGTCGCCCCCTTGCCGAGCAATCGGTCGATACGGAACTTGCCTATGTAATCAATCATCAGGTGCTATGGCCTCAGTTGCAGTCTTTGTCAAAGCTAGGGTCATTGTAGGCCGGCGTCTGCATGCGAATCAGCGACTGGGCGACAATGGGAATGCGGTCATTCATCAAACAATGGCGCTGAAAGCTGCCAGCCGGGCTCAGCGGCGTGCCCAGCGGGCGCTCATCGGCCATCAGGCCATAGAGGCGCTTGATGGTGTTGGCGATAAAGGGCACATATAGGGGGTAGCAATAGGTCACGCGGATTTTCAGCAGATTGGCATCCTGAATCGACACCCCGGCACCGCCATTGACCAGCCCGGAGCGGTAAACCAGATGATCATTGGGAATCAGCTTCTTGCCGGAGAAGGCCTTGACCCCGGTCGGCACCGAGCGCCCATAGGCGCTGAAGGCTTGATTGGTGGGATTGAGGCGCTCGATGCAAGCGAACTTGCCTTCCTTGAATTCCGCAAACACCTTGTCGCGAGCCCTCTGCACCTTATCCACCGCATCCATCCGCCCATCCGCCTTCTCCACCGAGGCATAGAGCCCAGCCAGCCCCCGCGCCAAGCCATACTCTATGGCCTCGCGATCGGCATAGTTCAGCGCCCCCGCGCGAGCGCCCTCGAAAGCCGCATAGCTTAGGTTGGTCTTGGCGTTATAGATCAGCCCAAACTGAATCACCCCGAGCAACAGCAGCAAGGTGACAAACAGAATCACCAGTGTCTCGACCATCGCCTGGCCGAGCTGATTCCTACTCAGCCGCACTGCTACTCGCCTTGCCCTTGCCGAGCAGGGTCAGGGTTCCCTCGGACAGTTGCATGGCTCGCGGCGCCAAGGGGTCCCCGGAACGGGTGAGTTGTGCCATCTGGGTGAAGCTGTTGGCCGACTGGCGCAGTTGCAGCAGGCCCATGTTGTGCCAGGCACGAGACAGCGAGGGATCGAGCAATACCGCCTTCTCGTAGGAAGCAATGGCATCCGCCGGCCGATTCAGCCGCGCCTGAACATTGCCCAGGCGGAACCAGATCAGCGCATCCTTGGGCACCTGTGCTGCCAGCCGCTGATACAGCGACAGGGCCTTGGCATAGTCCTTGGCCCCATAGGCCGCTTCCGCCTGCTGCTTGAGCTCGATCAGATCGCCCTGAGGCTCGCCCTCGCGCACCTGCCCGGGCTGACAACCGGTCAAAGCCATCAGCAACAGCAGCGCCAGGCTCAGCTGTCTAAACCGCATCAGATAGATCCTTACCAGTTAAGTCTCAACAATATAAACAATTCAAGACGCAGAGATCGCAAAGTTTGTATTTTCTCTGTCTCCGTAGAACGATCATGATCCTAGCCTACCCAGAACATGAAACAGCTTGCGAGCACCTCAGATCGTCCAGTGTAATAGCAACAACCACAGCTGATGCAAAGCGACACTTTTAAACTCCGCGATCTCAGCGCTTCTCTGCGTCCTCCGCGTCCTTATATTACTGTGAAACAACATTGCCGCCTGTCAATCTGGGAGCTTCGAGCCCTGGC
>JADGBD010000116.1:5451-6274 GCA_015231665.1 Gammaproteobacteria bacterium | reverse complement strand
TGATGAAGCCGAATCTGAATGCCTTGCTGATCGCCCCAACCCTTGCGGGCTTGATCGGCCTGACCCTGCCCCTGTCTGTTGCCGGCGCCGAAGCTGCCGGTGCGGGCTTTGCCACTACCGGGGCCTGGATCGGCGGGCTGATCCTGCTGCTGATCGCCGCCGCTGCCGCCTTTTGGATGCACCGGCGCAACCAGGAACTGGCTGCCCAGCTCAGTCAGCAAGCCGAGGCCCTGGAACAGCTGCAGCAGCAGACCGCCGCGGTGGCGCAGGAGCGCGATGATCTGGAGCGACTGGTGGCGGAGCTCTTTCCCATCTGGCAGCGCCAGATCGACACTTCCATCAGCCACGGGGTGGAGAACATCGACCAACTGGTGCAGCGCTTCTCCAGCATGTCCGATGAGCTGCGCCGGGTCCACTCCAAGGTCCACGTCGGCAGCGGCGAGGATCAGCTGCTGAGCGAGATCGAGACCGACAAATCCAAGCTGCGCGGGCTGTTCAAGGAGCTCTCCAGCATGCTCGATGCCAATGCCTCGATGTTCACCAGCATCCAGAGCCTGGAAACCCTCACCTCGGACCTGGACGAGATGGCCGAGCAGGTGCGCAAGATCGCCGAGCAGACCAACATGCTCGCGCTCAACGCCGCCATCGAGGCCGCCCGCGCCGGCGAGACCGGCCGCGGCTTTGCCGTGGTTGCCGATGAGGTGCGCAGCCTGTCCGGTCAGTCGGCCCGCACCGGCCATGAGATCACCCAGAAGATTCATGCCATCGGCGCTGCCCTGCATGAGGTGTTCGATACCTCCAAGGAAGTCCATCACGACGAGGA
>JADGBD010000116.1:3961-5441 GCA_015231665.1 Gammaproteobacteria bacterium | reverse complement strand
GCAGAATCCCTCCAGCGCGATGGAGTTGAACTGCTGCGCCTGGGCAGCGAGATCCGCGGCGAGATCGATCAGGTGCTGACCGCCTTCCAGTTCCAGGACAGGGTCAGCCAGATCCTCGCCCAGGTACGCCTGAGCCTGGAGGAAACCAGCCGGATGGTGCAGGAGCGCACTCGCCAGCGCGCCCGCGGCGAGCTGCCGCCGCCGCTGCAGGTAGAGCATTTGCTCGAGTCCATGCGCGCCAGTTATGCCACCATAGAACAGCACCGCAACCATCTGGGTGGCGGCAAGGTGGAAGCCGCCGCCGAGAGCGGCGAGATCAACTTTTTCTGAGCCACAGCCGGGCTGTGGCCACACCCCTTTGACAACCTGGGAAGCACAGGACCAAGACCATGAGCAAGACCATAATGATCGTCGATGATTCGGCCTCGATCCGGCAGGTGGTGGGCATAGCCCTGCGCGGTGCCGGCTACCAGACCCTGGAGGCCTGCGACGGCAAGGATGCCCTGAGCAAACTCACCGGCCAGAAGATCCACCTCATCATCAGTGACGTCAACATGCCCAACATGGACGGCATCACCTTTCTCAAGCAGATCAAGCAGCACCCCAGCGCTTGATCCGCAAGGACCCCAAGATCAAGGACACCCCGGTGATCATGCTCACCACCGAGGCGGGCCAGGACAAGATGATGGAAGGCAAGGCCGCCGGCGCCAAGGCCTGGGTGGTCAAGCCGTTCAAGCCGCCACAGATGCTCGACGCCGTTGCCAAGCTGGTGCTGCCATGAGGAAGAAGGCGCCATCCAGTGTCGAACTCACCAGCATGAGCCTGGGCGAGGAAGTGACCATCTATCACATCGCCCAGCTCAAGGAAGACCTGCTGGGCAAGTTCAACCAGAGCCAGGGCCTGGAGCTGGACCTGTCCGGGGTGCAGGAAATGGACAGCGCCGGGGTACAGCTGCTGATGCTGCTCAAGCGCGAGTCCGAAGAAAAGGCCAAGCCCCTGCATCTGATCAATCACAGCCAGCCGGTGGTGGCGATTTTCGAGCTGCTCGATCTCTCCAGCCATTTCGGTGACCCCCTGGTGATACCCGCGGAGTGGCAAAAATCATGAGTGTGGATGACGCCAAACTGACCTTTGCCCAGGAGGCCAACGAGCTCCTGCAGGAAATGGAAGACGCCCTCCTCTCCCTGGAGGCGGCGCCGGACGATGCCGAGCTGCTCAACAGCCTGTTCCGCTCCATGCACACCATCAAGGGTGCCGCCGGGGTGTTCGGCTTTGATGCCATAGTCGCCTTCACCCACCCCATCGAGACCGAGCTGGACCGGGTGCGCAACGGCGAGCGGGCGGTGGACTCGGACATGGTGGCAGTGCTGCTGGAATGCCGCGATCACACCATTAATCTGGTGGACCACACCCTCAACAGCGATGACGAGGAGCTGACCCCGGAGCTGATCGAGCGCGGCGAGGAGCTGCTCAAGCGCAT
>JADGBD010000116.1:496-3951 GCA_015231665.1 Gammaproteobacteria bacterium | reverse complement strand
AGGTTGACCTGAAGATCAGCGTCTCCGGCGGCGGCATCACCGGCCAGGCCGGCGGCAGCAGCATCGCCGCGGTGGCTAACAGCCGCCTGGAAAAGGACTCGCCGAGCGAGGCCAGCAGCGATTTCTGGATGATCTCCCTGGAGTTCGGCGCCGATGCCCTGCGCAACGGCCTCGATCCCCTGTCGTTCCTGCGCTATCTCGGCACCCTCGGTGAGATCGACAGCATAGTCACCTACCTGCACGACATGCCCGCCGCCGATGAGGTGGATGCGGAGAGCTGCTACCTGGGCTTTCGCATCGCCTTCAACAGCGATGCCGACAAGAAATCCATCGAAAACGTCTTCGAGTTCGCCCGCGACGACTGCGACATCCGCATCCTGCCGCCTCGCTCCAAGCTGGAGCACTATCTGGAACTGCTCAACTCCCTGCCGGAAACCGAGCTCAACCGCCTCGGTGATATTCTGGTCAACATCGGCGCCATCACCGAGACCGAGCTGGGCCGTGCCCTCGGCAGCCAGTCCGAGCAGGAGGATGACAGCAGCGAGGAAGCCGAGCCCCGCCCCCTCGGCGAGATTCTGGTGGAACGCCAGGTGGTGGACAAGGCGGTGGTCGACGGCGCCCTGAAAAAGCAGGAAAAGACCCGCGAAAAGGTCGCCCAAGAGGCCAAGTACATCCGCGTCGATGCCGACAAGCTCGGCCACCTGATCAATCTGGTGGGTGAGCTGGTGATCTCCAGCGCGGCGATGAAGCTGCAGGTGGAAACCGGCGGCCACCACGAGATGGAAGAGGTGGTCTCCGGCATCGAACATCTGGTGGAAGAAATCCGCGACAACGCCCTGCAGCTGCGCATGGTGCAGATCGGCGACACCTTCTCCCGCTTCCGCCGGGTGGTGCGGGACGTGAGCAAGAGCCTAGGCAAGGAGATTGATCTGGTGATCACCGGCGGCGAGACCGAGCTGGACAAGACCGTGGTGGAAAAGATCAACGACCCCCTCACCCATCTGATCCGCAATTCCCTCGACCACGGCATCGAAATGCCCGAGGTGCGCCGGTCCAAGGGCAAGCCACCCACCGGCACCGTCCATCTCAATGCCTATCACGACTCCGGCCACATCGTCATCCAGATCAAGGACGATGGCGCCGGCCTGAACATCGACCGCCTCCGCGCCAAGGCCGAGGCCATGGGCAAGATCCAGCCGGATCAGCAGATGAGCAAGCAGGATTTGCTGCGGCTGATCTTCGAGCCCGGCCTCAGCACCAAGGAGCAGGCCAGCGATCTCTCCGGCCGAGGTGTCGGCATGGACGTGGTCAAGCGCAACATCGAGGCCCTGCGCGGTAACGTCGAGGTGGACAGCGAGATCGACCAGGGCACCACCATCACCATCCACCTGCCCCTCACCCTGGCGATCATCGACGGTTTCATGGTCGGCGCCGGAGATGAGAACTACATCATCCCCCTGAGCATGGTCGGCGAATGCGTGGAGATGGACGAGGGCGGCTGGGAGCTGGACAAGGAGCGGCGCTACGTCAACCTGCGCGGCGAGGTGCTGCCCTATCTGCGCCTGCGCGACTACTTCAAGATCGCCGACGACCGCAGCGAAGGCCAGACCCACCGCAGCCACGAAAGCCTGGTGGTGGTGCGCTCGGGCCGGAGCAAAGCCGGCTTTGTCGTCGATGAACTCTACGGCGAACTGCAAACGGTGATCAAACCCCTCGGCAAGGTATTTGAACGCCTCCAGGGCATCAGCGGCGCCACCGTGCTGGGCACCGGCGAGGTGGCGCTGATTCTGGATGTACAAGCACTCATCGGCCAGGCCTCGGCCTGAGCCCCGTAAATCCACAGGACAGGAACAGCCTTATGAAACAGGCGATGAAACTCAAAACCAAAATCACCGCAGGCTTTGCCGTGGTCCTCCTTCTGCTGGTGCTGACCGCCGGCGAGGGCCTGCTCAGCCTCAGCGGGGCCCTGGACAAAAGCGAGCAGGTGGTGGCCACCGACAACCTGGTAGCCGAGTTGATCAACCGCGAGCTGGACCACTTCAAGTGGAACACCAAGCTGCTGACCTTTGTCTTCGACGAGCATGTGCATGAGCTGGATGTCGGCCTCGACCCCAAGCAATGCGGCTTCGGCAAGTGGTACTACGGCGAGGGCAGGCGTCAGGCCGAGACCCTCTACCCCGAACTGAGCGGCTACCTAAAAGCGGTGGAAGAACCCCACACCCATCTGCATGAGTCCGCGATCAAGATCAAACAAACCTACGCCAAGGTGGACCCGGAACTGGCCCAGCGCATGCTGAAGATGGAAACCGGCCACCTGGCCTGGGCCAACAGCGTGCAGAACAGCATTCTCTCCCACGAGCGCGCGCTCAAGGTCAAGCTGGACCATCGCGACTGCGAACTGGGCAAATTCCTCTACGGCGACAGCCGCAAGGACCTGGCACGGGACTACCCGGATGTGGATCGCCTGCTGCGCGATCTGGAAGAACCCCATCGGCATCTGCACGAATCGGGCAAGAAGATTCAGGACGCCCTCGGCTTTGAAAGCTATGACGAGGCGCAGAAGATCTACGAAAACCAAACCCGCGACGCCCTCAGCGCCGTGCGCACCAGCCTGGGCAAGGTGGTGGAGCTGGCCGATCAAAAGGTGGCGCAGCTACGCCAGACCCAGGAGATCTTCGACGCCGAATCGGTGCCGGCGCTGGAGCAGGTGCAGGCCAATCTCGGCGGCATGATCGGCGTGCTCAAGGAAAAGGCCCAACAGCTGCAGACCCAGATGCATGACGAGGGCGCGTCCTCCACCTGGACCATGTCCGCAGTAAGCCTGCTGGCGCTAGTCGTCGGTGTGGTCCTGGCAATCTTCATTACCCGCAGCACCCTGCGCCAGCTCGGCGGCGAACCTGGGGTACTGGTGGCAGTGGCCAAGCGTCTGGCTCAGGGCGACCTGACCGTCTCTCTCAACCTGCGCCGCGGCGATGACAGCAGCCTGTTCGCCGCCATGGCGGAAATGGTGGCACGGCTCAAGGCGGTGGTGGGCGAGGTGCGCAGCGGCGCAGACAACCTCGCCAGCGCCTCGCAGGAGGTCAGCGCCACCGCCCAGTCCCTCAGCCAGGGTGCCACCGAGCAGGCCGCCAGCGTCGAAGAGGTCACCGCCTCCACCGAACAGCTCAACGCCTCGGTGCAGCAGAACAGCGAGAACGCCCGGGTCACCGACGGCATGGCCACCCGCTCCGCCGGCGAGGCCCAGCAGGGCGGCGAAGCGGTCGAGCGCACGGTCAAGGCGATGCAGCAAATCGCCAGCAAAATCAGCCTGATCGAGGACATTGCCTACAAGACCAACCTGCTGTCGCTGAATGCCGCCATCGAGGCCGCCCGCGCCGGCGAGCACGGCAAGGGCTTCACCGTGGTCGCCGCCGAGGTGCGCAAGCTGGCGGAAAACAGCCGTGCCACCGCCCAGG
>JADGBD010000116.1:0-472 GCA_015231665.1 Gammaproteobacteria bacterium | reverse complement strand
GTCGATGTCGCCGCCGAAGCCGGCAAGCTGCTCGAAGCCATGGTGCCCAGCATCAAGAAGACCGCCGATCTGGTGCAGGAAATCGCCGCCGCCTCCGGCGAGCAATCCAGCGGCGTGGCCCAGATCAACAGCGCCATGAGCCAGCTGGATCAAGCCACCCAGCAAAGCGCCTCGGCCTCGGAACAGCTCGCCGCCACCGCGGAAGAACTCAGCGCCCAGGCAGAGAACCTGCAAGAGGCGGTGTCCTTCTTCCGCTTGGAGGCCTAGCTAAAAAGGACGCAGAGGACGCAAAGAAGCGCAGAGATCGCAGAGTGAATAGGTAAGCAGCCCGTAGCCCGTAGCTCGGATGCAGCGCAGCGGAATCCGGGATTGGCAGGACTGCGAGGCATGAAGGTGGTTTGATTGAACCACCCTCTCCCCCGACCCCTCTCCCGCCAGCGGGAGAGGGCAAAAGAGCTCGCGGAGTAACTAA
>JADGBD010000003.1:5223-30452 GCA_015231665.1 Gammaproteobacteria bacterium | reverse complement strand
ATCGAAATAGGCCGCCTCCGGCTCCAACCCGCGCTCCTGGCAGAGATAGTGAAACCAGCGCGTGCCTGCCGCCACATGGCCGATCTCATCGCGCAGGATGACCTGCAGGATCGCCACCGTCGCCTCGTCCTTGACCTGGCGCAGGCGCTCCATCATCCCCGGCGTCACATCCAGGCCGCGGGCTTCGAGCAGCCGTGGCACCAGGGCCATGCGCGCCAGGGGATCAGCCCGGGTGGCCATGGCTGCCTGCCAGAGCCCCAGATGCACGGGAAAATCGCCGTAATCATAGCCCAGCTCGCGCAAGCGCTGGCGCAACAGGCTGAAATGCTCCGCCTCTTCCGCGGCCACCTGCAGCCAGTCGGCATAATAGTCCGACGGCAGCTGGCGAAAGCGAAACACCGCATCCAGAGCCAGATTGATGGCGCTGAATTCGATATGGGTAATCGCATGGATCAGCGCCGCCCTGCCCTCCGGGCTCTGTATACCGCGCTTGGCCAGGTGGCGCGGCTGCACCTGACGGGTCTGCTCGGGCCGACCGGCCTCGGCGACATCGGCAAGCTCAATCGGCACCAGATCCAGCTTGCCGGCCTGCCAGTCCTGCCGCAGCGCGTTGGCGGCCTGACACTTGGCCTCGGCATCGGTCAGCAGCAAGGCGGCGCGGGCGCGAGCGAAAAGGTTGTTAGCGATTGCAGACATCAGCAGGACGATTTATTTTCCTCAACATTGCTGAGATACTAAACGCAATTCGCAGCCAATCCCATCCTTGCCAGCTTCCCGGGGAATTCATTTATGGACAGCTTGCTGATCCAGCGCCATTTCAGCCGCAACATCCTGCTGCGCCTGTTGGTCTTCACCCTCATCGCCATCGGCCTGCTCTACTGGAATCGCGACTTCATCGACAGCGTCTATTTCCAGAACCAGCTGACCCATACCGGCTACGTCATCAACGGCGTGATTGCCGCCCTGTTCCTGCTCGGTCTGCTGAGCGTCATCCTCGGCCTGCTGCATTATTCACGCGAAGAAACCGCCCTGCAGCGCTTCATCGACAACATGGAAAGCGGCGGTGCCGACACCCCCCTGCGCAAGGTGCCGCTGCACAGCCTCATCAGCCGCCGCTACCACCTCATGGCCAAGCTGTTCGAGGCCCGCGCGCCGATCAACCACAGCGCCCTGGCCTCAACCCTGGTGGCCGCGGAAAGCAGCCGCTACAGCACACCGCGCTACATCAACAACATCCTCATTCTCACCGGCGTATTCGGCACCATTGTCGCCCTCTCCCTGTCCCTGCTGGGGGCCTCGGAGATGCTCGAGAACAGCGTCAATGTCGGCGGCATGGGCATCATCATCCACGGCATGTCCACCGCCCTGTCCACCACCATCACCGCCATTGTCTGCTACGTCTTCTTCGGCTACTTCAACATGAAGCTCAGCGACGTGCAGACCAACCTGATCAGCGGTATCGAACAGGTCACCAGCAACTACCTGATGCCGCGCTTCCAGGTCAAGACCGAGAACGTGCTCTACGAATTCACCGGCCTGATCCGCTCCCTGCAGGGCCTGGTGGAGCAGATGGAAGACTCCCAGGAAGGCCTGGTCGCCCTCGAAGAGAAGATGATGGGGCTGGTGGAAGACCAGGCCGGCTATCCCGAGCGCATGCTGGCGGAAATGCACGCCCTCAAGCACATCCTCGCCGAAGGCTTCCGGCTGTCTGAAAAATGATCGATCAAGGCTTCATCGATCTGCGTATCCGCCGCCAGGAGGGGCAAGTCAACGAGAGCTTCTGGCCCTCCTTCACCGACATCATGACGGTGATCATGATGATCTTCCTCATTGCCATGGTGGTCCTGCTGGTGCGTAACCTGGAGCTGGTGAAACAGCTGCGCGCCACCATGGAAGCCGAGCGCCAGGCCATGGCCCTGGCCCAGGCCACCGGCAAGGAAAAGGACAATCTCGCCCACCGCCTGCAAACCGCCCAAACCGAGCTGTCCCAACTGCGCCCTGAGCGCCTGCAGCTGCAAGCCCAGGTGGGTGAATTACAGGAACAGGCCAGGCTTGAGGCCGACAAGCTCACCCTGGCCCACCAGCGCATCAGCGAACTGGAGGAACGCAAGCTGCAGCTGGAACAGCAAAGCAGCAGCCAGCAACAACAACTGCAGCAAAGCCAAAGCCAGCTCAAGCAAACCCAGGATGAACTCGGCCGCGAACAGACCGAACGCGAACGTCTGGCCCAGCGCGCCAGCGCCCAGGAGCGCCAGTTGGAAGAGGCCCGCCTGGCCGCCGACATCTCCACCCAGCAAATCCGCGCCCTGGAAGAACGCCTAACCCAGGCCGAGACCCAGCTCGAAGCCGCTCAAGCCGAGCAGCAACAGACCCTCGCCCTGCAGCAACAGACCCTGGCCCAGCTGCGCCAGACGCAGGCCGAGCAGGAACAACAGAGTGAGGAATTGCGCGCCCTCGGCAGCGAGAAAGAGCGCCTCAGCCAGCTCACCCTGGCCCAGCGCCAGCAGCTGCAGGAGGCCAGCGACGCTGCCAGCAGCCAGACCCAGCAACTGGCCCAGCTCAGCGAGGACAACACCAGCCTGCGCCAGGAACTGGTGCGGCTGCGCCGGCAAAAGGCCGATCAGGAACAGGAACTCAGCCAGATGCGCGGCCAGATCAGCGTCACCGACAAGCGCCTGGCCGATCTGCAGGGCAACTTCGCCAGCCTGCAGGTGAAATACGACAAGCTGATCAAGCCCGCCCGCACCGCCGCCAACAAGCATGTGGTGGAAATCCGCTACACCAAACGTGGTGGCGGCCACCACATCGAATACCGCGAACCCGAGCACCCGGGCTTTCGCGGCATCGCCCGCGGCGCTCTCGAGGCCCGTCTGGCACAGCTGCAGAAGCAGATGCCCGACAGCCTCTACATCAAGGTTATCTTTCCCGACAGCGGCGGTCTGAGCCACAACGAGGCCTGGCGCTTCACTGCCGCCATGCACAAATACGACTACTATTACAGCAACCCACCGCCGGACCCGCAGGATCAGGCCTCTCCAGAGCAAACCCCTGCGGAACCGGCGGAACCACCGCAAAACCGCGAGGAGACTGGCAATGGGACTGGCGCTGCGCGATGAGCAATACCACAGCTATAAAGACTATCTCAGCTGGCCCGACGAGGTCCGCTATGAGCTGATTGATGGCGTGGCTTACGCCATGGCGCCGGCACCCACCCAGAGCCATCAGCTGGTGGTGGGCGAGCTGTTTCGCCAGATCGCCAACGCCCTGCTGGGCAAAAGTTGCCAGGCCTTTGTCGCCCCACTGGACGTGCGCCTGCCCCGCCTCGGTCCCTCCAGCAAGGACGCCTTCAAGGATGAGAACATAGATACGGTGGTGCAGCCGGACCTAGTGGTAGTCTGTGATAGGAACAAGCGCGACCGCCGCGGCATTCTTGGCGCTCCGGACTGGATCATTGAAGTGCTCTCGCCCTCAAGTGCCATCCATGACCTGGTCAGCAAACGCCAGCTCTACGAAAGGTCCGGGGTGCGCGAATACTGGCTGGTGCATCCCGCCGACCGCAGCCTGATCGTCTACCAGTTGATCGACGGCAACTATCCCCCCAGCGACCCCCAGGCCCTCGGCGGCCAAACCCCATCCCAAGCCGTGCCTGAGGTGGTCATAGATTGGGAGATGTTGCTCCAGCAATTGCCCGATGAGTACTGAACCAGCCAAAGTCAGCTACCAGCTCCGTTCTGCACAAAATTACAACTCCGCGACCTCCGCGCTTCTTAGCGATCTCTGCGTCCCCCTGGGCATTTAGCCCCCCTTCTGCCAGGCCACCTTGTCGCGCAAATACACCGGCAGGGCCTGCTCGGGGCTTAGCGCCCTGCCCTGCTGCCATTCCCGCTCGGCCAGCAGGGCCAATTCTTCGGCGCGACAGACCAGATCGGCACCCACCTCCTGCCCACTCAGGCCGGTCTGCCGGCACAGGACCTCGGCATAGCTCTGCCAACCACTGCCAATACCGAACCAGTCTGCCGGCTCATCTGCTGGCTCGGGGATGCTGACCTGATCCGGCGCCAGCACTGCCTCCCGCCCCTGCAGCACCGCCAGGTCCGCCTGGTCGATCCGGTAGGCGGCCCAATAGACCTCACCCATGCGCGCATCAAAGGCACTGAGTATCTGCCGCCTGCCCTGTTGACGAAAGGCGCGCTGGGCCAGGGCCGCCAGGGTGGAGATGGCCAGTACCGGCAGGTCGGCCCCCAGGGCGATGCCCTGAGTCACCCCGGCGGCAATGCGCACCCCGGTAAAGGAGCCTGGCCCCCGACCAAAGGCGATGGCGTCCAACTGCCTGAGACTCACCCCGGCCTCCGCCAGCAGGCCCTCGATCATTGGCAGCACTAACTCGGTATGTCGGCGCGGGGCGTGCTGGAAGCGCCCCATCAGCGCCCCATCCAGATTGAGTGCCACCGAGCAGGCCTCGGCGGAGGTATCCAGGGCGAGTATTTTCATCCGTTTTCCTCGGCGTTTTGTTCGGCAAAGAAGCGCTGCACATCGGCCAGCTCGCGGGTACGGGCGAAGTTGGGCATGCTGTCGAGAAAGATCTGACCGTAGCCGCGTTTGAGCAGGCGCGGATCGCAGATCATCAGCACACCGCGGTCGGCGGCATCGCGGATCAGGCGGCCGGCGCCCTGTTTGAGGGCGATCGCGGCCTGGGGAATCTGGTAGCTGAAAAAGGGATTTTCATTGCGCCTTTTCATCGCATCCAGGCGTGCCTGCAGCACCGGATCGCCGGGCGAGGCGAAGGGCAGCTTGTCGATGATGACGCAGGACAGTGCCTCGCCCTTGACGTCCACCCCCTCCCAGAAGCTGGATGTCCCCAGCAGCACGCCGTTGCCCGATTGGCGAAAGCGCTCGATCAGCTCGCCCTTGGGCGCATCGCCCTGAATGAACAGGGGAAACTCCAGCTCGACGGCAAGCAGCTCCGCCGCCAGGCGCAGGGCACGGTGGCTGGTGAACAGCAGAAAGGCGCGACCGCGGCTGGCCTCCAGCACCGGCTGGGCGTACTCGACCACCGCACGGGTATAGGCATCGCCGTTGTTGCGCGGGTCCGGCAGTCCCCGCGGCACATACCAAAGCGCCTGGCTGGAGTAATCGAAGGGGCTGTCCCATAGTGCGGTGCGCGGCTGCTGCAGACCCAGGCGGCCGGCGAAGTGGTCAAAATTGCCACCTACAGCGAGAGTGGCCGAGGTGAAGATCCAGTTGGCGGGATGGCGCTCCATCGCCGCTGCAAACAGCCCAGCCACATCCAGCGGGGTGCGGTTGAGCCTGAAGCTTTGGCTGAAGGTCTCGAACCAACGGATGTCTTCGTCCTTGTCTTTGTCTGTTGGCGGTCCGGCAATGCGGCTCCAGCTGAGACTCAGCTCCTGCGCTCGCTCCTGACAGGCATCCAGGCCCTTGCTGCGGCCGGCCAGCTTGGTCAGGCCGGCAGTGAGCAGCTGCAAACCCTCATGCACCGAGGTGAGCGCATCCTGCAGGCGCTCATCCGCTTCCAGCTCCTTCCAGGCTCCGCGGCGGGAATCCAGGCCGAAGAGCAGGCGCAGATCGCGCACCCGCTTGACCAGGGCGGCGGTCTTCTCCAGCAACACCGGCGTATCACCGATATCGCGCTGGTATTCGGCCTCCACATCCCGCGCCAGCTCGGTGAGCTGGCGTCCGCTGATGGAATCACCGAAGAAGTCCCCCGCCACCTCCGGCAACTGGTGCGCCTCGTCGATAACGAAGGCATCGGCATCGGGCAGCAACTCGCCGAAGCCGCCGGCCTTGAGGGCAAAGTCAGCACAGAGCAGATGGTGGTTGATCACCACCAGATCGGCCTCCTGCGCCCGCCGCCGCGCTTCCATCAGGTGGCAGTTCTTGATCTCCGGGCAGTCCTGGCCGAGGCAGTTTTCATTGGTGGAGGTGATCAGCGGCCAGAGATCGGTCTGTTCGGGGATGTCGGCAAGCTCAGCGATATCGCCGCTGTCGGTGCGGTTGCTCCAGGAACGCACCCGCTCGAGCAGATCAGTCATCTCCCGGCTGCGGCTGCGGGGATCGAAGGGAGCGAGGTCGAGTCGATGGCTGCACAGGTAGTTGGCCCGCCCCTTGAGCAGGGCCGCCTTGAGGGGAACCCCTAGGGCCTCGCGCAGCAGCGGCAGGTCACGCTGAAACAGCTGGTCTTGCAGATTGCGGGTGCCGGTGGAGATCACCACCTTGCGTCGAGAGATGATTGCCGGGGCCAGATAGGCAAAGGTCTTGCCGGTGCCGGTACCGGCCTCGACCACCAGGTTATCGTCGCTGTTGAGGACCTGATCCACCAGCACGGCCATTTCCGTCTGCTGGCTACGGTAATTGAAGCCGGGAATGTGGTTCGCCAGCAGCCCGTCGGGGGCGAACACCGAAGCCATATCCACCCGCCAGCTACTCCTGATTTACCCAGTAGCCATCTTCCAGGCCATTCTCCCGGGTCCAACGCAACTCGCCGATGATCTTGAAGCGTGCCACCGACAGGGCCCCGCGCTTGGCCCGGCTGGCGCTGGCCTGGCTGACGTACTCTTCGAGGTCGGCACGGCTGGCCTGATAGATTTCCACCGGCTGGTAGTCTTCATCCATCAGCACCAGCATCACCGCATCCCACTCCTGATTCATCTTCAGCTGGCCGATGCGGGCGCTGCTGTTCTTGCTCTCATCGAACAGGGTGCGGCTCTTGATCTGGATACGCTCGCCATTGCCGAGATCGATGGCGTCATAGCCCTGGGATTTGTCGTCCACCGACTGCAGCCCCAGCAGGCTGATGGCATCGTATTCGGCAATCTCATTGCTGATGCCGGGCAAGGGCCTGCCTACCGTCCGCCGGTAATCTGCGGCCAGTCTCCTGGCCTGGGCAATCAATTCTTTGGCGGCGTAGATACCCACGGATTAGTCTCGATACAGGGGCGGCCGGAGCGGATTCAGGGCGATGGGCGACAAGGGCTTGGCCTCAACAATATTCAGGGTCTTAACATTATCCTATTATCGACTGATTTTGCTAATTATTTAATAGGAGATTTGCAAAGCCGCCAGCGACCAGCCTGCAGCAGCCAGCCGATCTGTTTACGCCCCCTAACCTTCTCTGGCCTTGATCTCCGCCTCGCGGGCGCCGTACTCGTCGCCTTGGGCGCGCTTGATCTTGGCGATCAGCAGCCAGTTGTTCCGCCGCAGCGAGGGGTTGCTGCCCGCCAAGGCGTTGGACTTGCCGGCAAGGCTGTTGGCGCGGGCGTACTGGCCCTGCTTGAAGCGCACATTGGCGAGCTGATACCAGAGCACGGCATTGCGCGGTTGCACACGCAGTGCCCGCTCCAGGGTGGCCGCGGCGCCGGCCAGATTGCCTGCCTGCTCCTGACCTTCGGCAGTCTGCATCAGCGCCAGCACGGTGTTGCTGCTGGGCTCGTTGGCCGGAGCCCGCTCCTTCAGCTCGGCCTCCTGCGGCAATGCTCGCTGGGGGTTGGGAGACTGGCTGGCATAGACCTGGGCCTGGCCAAAGCCGGAAAAACCCGAATCGACATAGCCGAAGGTCTGCGCCTGCTGCTCTTGCTGGCCGGCACCCTCAACTGCCGAGTCGGTTACCGGCGCGGGTCGGGTCGCGCTGCCGCCGCAGCCGGTCAAGGCCAGGGTCTGGAGCAGAATCAGCCCCAAAATCAGTAACATCCTGTGCATCATCTAAGGTATCTCCCAGGGATTTTTCCAACCGTTGTTGTTTCTGCTGGCAGGTGCGGCGCCCTCTTGATCCGGCAGCCACTCGCCATTCAACCATTCGTCAGCGGTGGCGCAGCCACCCTCCGTCGGCACTATGTTATCAGCGAATGGCATCGCCATGCTGGTGCAGGGCGTCTGGGCAAAAACCACCCCTTCCAGCGGAATCAGGTCCAGGGGCTCGGGCGCCATCCGGCTCATGGCATTGCCCCAGACCTGCAGCGCCCCACTGGCGCCGGTGAGGCCGCTAGGCTTGTTGTCGTCCCGCCCGACCCAGGCCACCATCACCTTGTCACCACTGAAGCCGGCAAACCAGCTGTCGCGCAATTCATCGGTGGTACCGGTCTTGCCGGCGATACCCAGCTCCCGCGGCAGCCACTTGCGCAATGAGGTGGCGGTACCCTCGCTGACCACCCGCTGCATCGCCACGCTGGTCAGATAGGCCGGTGCCGGACGCACGCTTTGCTGCACGTCCAGGGGATAGCGCGAGAGCGGCTTGCCTTCCTGATTGAGTACCTCGCGGATGGTGCGCAAGGGGGTGCGGTAGCCGCCTGAGGCCATGGTCTGATAGACCTGGGCCACTTCCAGCGGGGTCAGAGAGATGGCGCCGAGCAGCATCGACGGCAGCTCGTTGAAGGAGCGCCCCACCCCCAGGGCACGCAGGGTTTCGGCCACATGGCCGACCCCCAGCTGCATGCCCAGGCGCACCGTCGCCAGGTTGTAGGACTTGGCCAGGGCCTCGTAGAGCATGGGGTTGCCGTGGGTCTTGCCATCGTAGTTCTGCGGACTCCAGTCCGGTGCGCCGCGCTGCTTGAGGGTGTAGGGCTCATCGGAGAGGGGCGTGACCAGGCTGTAAAGCTCGGGCATGCTCAGGGCGGTCAGATAGATCGGCGGCTTGATCAGCGAGCCAATGGAGCGCACCGAATCCAGCGCCCGGTTGAATCCCTCAAAGGCAGCCTGACGACCGCCGACCACCGCCTGCACCTCGCCGCTGTCGCGCCCCACCACCACCAGGGCGCCCTCGAGGGTGCCTGGGGTCTTGCGCCGCTGCTTTTCGATCTCGGCCAACTGCTGGGCCAGTGCCTCCTGGGCCTGGCTCTGCACCCAGGGATCGAGAGTGGTGTAGATGCGCAGACCCTCGGAATTGAGGTCTTCCTCATGATAATCCCGGCTCAGCTGGCGGCTGACCAGGTCCATGAAGGCGGGAAACTTGTTGCCGCCGGTGGTATGGCGGGAAATCTCCAGCCCCAGCGGCTCGCGCTTGGAGGCTTCCGCCTGATCCGGCTGGATGATGCCGTGACTGGCCATGAGGTCGAGGATCAGATCCCGCCGCTCGCGCGCGCGTTCCGGGTTGCGCACCGGGTTGTAGTGGGAGGGGCCGCGAATCAGCGCCACCAGCAGGGCCTGATCCTTGAGGCTTAGCTCCGGCAGGGGCCGATTGAAGTAAAACCGCGCCGCCAGACCAAAGCCGTGGATCGCCCGCTGACCGTCCTGGCCCAGGTAGATTTCATTGGCATAGGCCTGGAGTATGTCTTCCTTGGTGTAGAAATAGTCGATCAGGATCGCCATCAGCGCCTCGTTCAGCTTGCGCTTGAGGCTGCGTTCCGAGGTGAGGAAGAAGTTCTTTACCAGCTGCTGGGTCAGGGTGCTGCCGCCCTGCACCGTGCGCCCGGCCTTGAGATTGGCGAGCATGGCGCGGCTGATACCCTTCAGCGAGATGCCGAAGTGATCGAAATAATCCCTGTCCTCAGCCGCCAACAAGGCACCGATCAGGGTCGGCGGCAGGTCCTCGTAACGCAGCAGCACCCGGTCCTCCCGGTGCGCCGGATAGATGCTGCCGATCTGCACCGGCTCCAGGCGCATCAGATCCAGATTGCCCTGAGCGCCGCGAATCGCCTTGACGCCCTTGTCATCCGCATCGATCTCCACCAGGCGCGGTGGATCGACCCCATCCCAGTAGCTGAAACCGCGGCTGTGCAGGCTGATGCCCTTGCCCTCGCGCTCGGCGTAGGTGCCCGGGCTGTCGACCTGTTGCACCGGGCGATAGCCCAGCTCGTTGATCTCGGCGAGCAGCTGCGCCCGGGTCACTGCCGAGCCGGGGAAGATTTCCAGCGGCCGGGCAAACACATGGGCCGGCACCGCCCAGCGCTTGCCCTCGAATTTCACCCGCACTATGCCATTGAGATGGTGCATGTAGGCGCCAAGGATGGCGGCAAACAGCAGGCCAACGAAGAACAGCCGGGTCAACCAGCTGTGACCCTTGCGCCGAGCGGGAGGTGGCGAGGATGATCCGCCAGCACGTTCCCGCCGCGAGGGCGGACGCCTTGATGCCGGAGGTTTTTTGCCGGAAGTCCGGTCTCTATCTACCAACAGTCTTTCCTAACCCAGCAAAGCCGGAAAACAGGACGCAGAGGGCGCAAACGACTGCATGGACGCAGGAGGTAGCCCGAAGCAGGATGCCAGAGTCGAGAAGCGCGCAGAACGCAGAGTTATCAAGTTGTTCGCTCAAGAGAAAAAATTCATCCCTCCGCGTGCTCTGCGCTTCTCCGCGATCTCCGCGTCCTAAAATTTTCGCCATTTTGTTCAGCATTCCGCTGCTAAGTAACTAATGAATCGCCAGCACGTCGGCCGGGTGCTTGGCTTTCGGCTCGGTCTTGGCGACCTGTTTCGGCTTGGGGCTGCGGGGAAAGTCGGTTTGCAGGCGTTTCTGCAGATCGGCGTAGAGGCCATCCACCCAATCCGGGTCGGTGTGCCGCTTGATCGGCTTGTGCCGGCGCAAATCGTAGGGGGCAATCAGGGTCTCGATATTCTTCACCCCGGTCTGCGCCGCGAGCACATAGAGCTCCTGAATCTGCTCGTTGCCGATGGCCAGGCAGCCGATGGAATACTCGGTGCCGTGGATGAAAATATCCCCGCCGAGGTTGCTGCGACCGTCCTTCTTCGCCTGGCTCCGATCGAACTCATTGGGGTAATTGAGCTTCATCGACAGATGATAGTTGCTGTTGGGGTTGAGGTAGAGGACCTTGTAGATGCCCTCGGGCACCTGGCGGTCGCCCTGGCGCAGCTTGGGGCCGGCATGGCCGCTGGCGCCCTGGATCGGGTAGTCGTGGATGTGCTTCCAGCGCCCCTCATGCCAGGCCCAGAGCTCCATGATCTTCTCTTCCTTGAGGGACACCAGGCTGATGCGCTCCGGCGGATAACCCACCCCGGCCTTGCTGAAATAGCCCTTGAGTTTCTCCTCGGCCAAATCGCCATAGCGCTCCAGCACCTGCTCGGTGGTGCGCTTGCCGCGCCAGATCGGCCACAGCCGCTGCAGATCAGCCTTGCTCAGGGTTTGGCTTTCCTGCGCCAGCGCCGACGGCAGCCAGACCAGTGAGGACAGCAGACAGACAGAGACAAACACTTTCAGCATGGGTTTGAGCATGAGTTTCAGCATGGGAGGTGCGCCAGTTACCAAGGGACTACCAGGCCATTTTCCCGGCCAGAAGGACGGCCATTATCCCAGATTCGGCCGATGCTAGCGAGCTGTCCCGATGATTTTTGGCGATTTTTGCTCCAGCTTGGCTATTTGCTCTCATGCACGAAGACGCCGTCGAAGTCCGCCGGCGGGTTGGCGAGGAAATAGGTGCAACGCTCGCGGTAGAGGCGATACAGCGGCGCGTCTGCTTCCTCGCTCAGCGCCTGGAACTGCGCCAGCGCCTCGCCAAACCGGGCCTGGCGGTAGGCCTGCAGGGCCTCGGCGGAGGCCTGCAGCTGCGCCTGCAGCGATTGGCAATTCGCTGCCCAACCCAGCACCTCGAAGATGCGCACCGGCTCCTGCTTGCCCTTGACCCGCACCAGGTCCAGCTCACGCAGGCAGAAATCGGCGTTGAGCAGGCGGCTGGTGAACTCGGAAATAACAATCCGGCAGCCGTATTTCTTGCACAGCCCCTCCAGGCGCGAGGCCAGATTCACCGAATCGCCGATGATGGTGTAGTCGGAACGCCCGGCCGAGCCCATCTCGCCCACAATCGCCAGGCCGCTGTTGATGCCGATGCCGATGTCGATCTCCACAGCGTACTTGGCCTGGAGCCGTGCGTTCACCTCCTGCATGCGTTCGAGCTGGCGCAGGGCGGTGGTCACCGCCGCCACCGCGTGCTCGGCCACTGTGTTGGGGGCGTTCCAGTAGGCCATGATGGCGTCGCCGATGAACTTATCCAGGGTACCGCGGGTGCGGATCACCTCCTCCACCATGGGGGTCATGTAGATATTCAGCAGGTCGATCACCTTTTCCGGCGCACCCAGGGTCTCGGTCAGGCCGGTGAAGCCGCGCACATCGGAGAAGAAGATGCTGATCTCGCGGTTGCGACCGATGAGCACGCCCTCGTCCTCGTGCTGGAGGATGTCATCCACCACCGCCGCCGAGACCTTCTGCGCAAAGCGGGCGCGGATGCGCTGCCTCTGCCGGCTCTCGCGGGCGTAGTTGAGCAGCAGGCCGGAGAGGGTCAACAGCAGCAGGGCAAGGCTGGGAAACAGCAGATTGAGCAACAGTCCGTGCTGGAATAGCAGATAGTCCGCCACGCCAATGAAGCCCCCCAACCCCGCCAGCATCAGCAGCAGGATCAGGGGTGCGGACAGATGCGGCAGGCTCAGGGCCAGCAGCAGGGCGAGCAGACCGAGCAGCAGCGCTTCGGCGCCAAGCAGCCAGTCCGGTCGATGCAGATGGCGGCCGCTGAGCAGGTTCTCCAGCGCGGTGGCGTGGATCTCCACTCCCGGCATGGCGCTATCCAGCGGCGTCGGCCGCAGGTCCGCCAACCCGGTGGCTGTGGCCCCCAGCAAAATCACCTTGCCCGCCACCTCGGCCGGATCGAACTGGCCCGCATAAACAGCCCCGGCGCTGAGGCGGGGAAAGCGCCCGCCCGGGCCGTAAAAATGCAGTTGCAGATTGCCCTGGGCATCGGTGGGCAGCAGGCGCTCGCCCAGTTTGATTCCCTGCAGCCCGGCGCTGCCGCTGAGCAGTTGCAGCCCCGGCTCCTCCTCGAGCAACTGCAACAGCGCCAGACTGAGGCTGGGATAGACCTGCCCCTGATAGCGCATCAGCAGGGGCAGCTGGCGAATCATGCCATCGGCATCGGGCAGGTAATTGAGAAAGCCCTCGGTCAGCGCCGCCTGCTGCAGCAACTCCAGATTGGGGATCAGGCCGCGGGCCTCGGCCAGGGCCTCCAGCCCGGCCTGATCCGGCGGCAGCGCCAGGGCACCGCTCGGCCGGCGCTGGCTGCGCAGGGGCTGGGTCAGGTCAAAGCCGTAGCCGAGCACCACCGGGGTCTGCTCCAGGGTCTGCGCCAGCAGTTGATCGTAATTGGGCAGGTCCAGGCCCTCGATACCCTGCTGGCGGGCGAGCCGATCGGGCGAGCTGCGATCGGGCTCGGTGAAGAACATATCCAGACCGATCAGCAGGGCCCCAGCGGCATCCAGATTGCGCAGAATCTGCGCCAGCTTGGTCCGCTCCCAGGGCCATTGACCCAGGGCGTCCAGACTGGCCTCGTCGATCGCCACCAAGGCAATCCGGCCGGATACCGGCTCCTGCGAATGCGCCTGCATGAGCAAATCCCGCAGGCGATTATCCAGGGGGCGGTAATAGGCTTCGAGCAAGGCAAAGGCCGCCAGCAGCATGATCAGCAGCAGGCCGGCACTCAGCAGATGGGGAAGGGTCTTGTTCAGCCAGGGGGCTCCGGGAGGGGGGCAGCGGCCAATGGTCAGCGGCCAGCGGCCAGCAATCAGTCCGCTAGCTGCCAGCCGCTGCAATCAATAGCCGCGTCTGGGTGCGCCGTAGTTATCCCCGGCGACGCTGAAGGGTGGCGTGCGCCCCACCAGTTCTTCCAGCAGCATCAGCTCCAGGTCGTTGTGGTTCTTGAAGGGTGCCTTGACCACCCGCTGGCCGCGCTCGCCGGCAGCGAGGACATACTTGGGTGCATCGTGGTGCTGGGAGGCAACCTGAACAAAGCTGTCTCTATCCGCGCTGGCGGCAATCTCGGTGAGGCCGTAGCAGGTGCAAACGTAGGAGCGATCCGGTTCCGACTCGAAATACACCCCGGTGCCGCGGATGCCCACGGTGGCGGTGCTGGTGATGGCCTGATGGCCGGTCTTGCCGAATACCGTGAGAACCCCGCCGCTGACCAGACGAAAAGCATCCACCACCCCCTCGCCGGGATCGGGAACCCGCGGCTGGGCCGGCTCGGTGGCACCGTAGCTGGCCTTGGCCTGCTGCAGGCGTTGCTGCAGTTTGGCCCGGCCGCTGAGCTTGATCTCGCTGTTGGGTCTGAGCAAAAAAGCATCCTGACCGACAACAAACACCGCCGGCCCCTGGCTGCCGGTCTTGATGCTGTCGTTGGCGCTTATCAGGGTGCTCGCATCGGCCGGCTTGCCGTTGACCAGCACCTCGCCCTCCAGGCGATAGAAGCTCTGGCCGGGCTTGAGTTTCTCCGGCGTCTTGCCGAGCAGACCCTCGGCAGCGGCGCGACCGGCAACCCCGGCCCCTGCGGCATAGAGCCCGGCGGCGAGGGCGCGAATGAGGAACTGACGTCTGGGATCGTCGATGGACTCTGCTTGACTCATGGGGCTCCCCAGACTATTTCAGACGGTAGTACAGCCCGAGGTGGGCCGAGTAATTATCGTAATCGTTGCCGCCCTCGCCCTGCACGTCCACATAGCGGAGCATGAAATCCAGCGCTGTGGAGCGCGTGATGGCGTAGTTGAAGCCGACATCGGCAATCTGGGTATCCGCATCGATGCGGTAGGCGTAGCGCGCCTGCTGCATGCTGCCGACCATGCCCCCAGGATAGGCTGGGGCGGTGGTTGTATAGGACGGGCCTATGGCATCGTCTTTCCAGATGGCATCGGCCGCGGCAATGGCCTTGGCCGTGGGCGTGCTGGTGGAGACGACATCACCCACCTGGTAAGTGTAATTGGCATAGACCACCCAATTGCTGAGGTTGTAATCCAGCCCGGCAAACAGGCGCGTATTTTGGGTGGCGAACACCTCAGGATCGCTCTTGCCCACCTTTGGCCCCAGATCGTTGGAGACAAAATGCTCGTTGTAACCCAGCCCCAGCTTGCCGAGGATGCGGTCGGTAAAACGCTTGCCGGCCATGGCCTCTAGATCCAGGGTCACGCCATCGCGCAGGCTGGAGTCAAAATTGGACTGAGTCAGGTTCAGATTCAGCCCATACCAGGGCGCGCCATAGGCAAGGTCGGGCTTGTAGCGCAAATTGGCCCCCAGCCCCAGATTGAGCCGATCCAACCCGTCCAGCCGAGCAAAGTCCACTTGCTCAACGGAGCCCTTGAAGGTCACCCCGGCATGATCCCCCAACAGATGAAAGGATTTCACCGCTGCCCCCAGACTGTGGCTGCGATCAGACAAACGGTCAGCATCGGCCTCGGCCCGGCCGACATTGTCTTCGTAATTGGCATCCAGCTGGAAATCAAAAAAAGTTCTCGCCAGAGCAGGAGAGGCCGCCAGTGCCAAGGTCAGGCCAAGGCCCAGCAACAGATCAGGCCGCGGAATAGTCATGAAACCCACTTCGCCAACAGGCTATGTTCAGGAGATAAACGCTTGAATAACTGGACTATTGACCTTTGTCAACAAAAAAATTGTTAGCAGTTGCCCGGTCAGCTTGCTCGATCACAGAATCACAGGCAGCGATTGGGTCAAAGCAATGCCTTCAATGCTGGGGCTGGCGGCGAAGGCCAGGGCCTCGACGCCTGCGCTGAGGGACTGGCGCAGGGTCTCGCCATAGAGCGAGTCGATGTGATCGGCCGGGCGGACCTGGCGGGCGTCACCGCGCTGGACGCAATAGAAGATCAGCCCCCGCGCCCCTTGCTCGA
Source organism: Gammaproteobacteria bacterium (assembly GCA_015231665.1). GTDB lineage: Bacteria > Pseudomonadota > Gammaproteobacteria > Chromatiales > Chromatiaceae > Magnetovirga. The sequence goes on along the minus strand of JADGBD010000003.1, from coordinate 14,840 downwards.
CCACGCTGGTCAGCTCGCGCAGGTGCTTGCTGCCGCGAGCGCTGACGGCATCAGGGAAGTAGGCGATGCCGTCCGTCACCAGGGTGACGTTTTTCACCTCGACATAGCAGTCGGGCCGCCCGTCGCTCTGCAGCAGCAGGTCGATGCGGCTGTTTTCCTTGCCGTATTTGACCTCACTGCGGATCTGCGCATAGCCGCTGAGCTCGGCAATGAGGCCGCTCTGGATCGCCTCGCGCACCAGCTGATTGGCCAGGCCGGTGTTGATCCCGACCATCACCCCGTCCAGGGTTTCCACCAGCTCCCAGGAGAGCGGGTACTTGCGCTGGAGGTTGGCGGAATCACGCAGCCAGACCCGGCTGCCCGGCTCGGCACAGCCTTGCATGGAGCCGGTATTGGGGGTGTGCGCCGTGACCTGGGAACCATCAGCCAGCTCCACATCAGCGAGAAAGCGCTTGTAGCGCCGCAGCAGGCGGCCGGGGATCAGGGGTTGGTCAAAGTGCATGTCTGACCCGGGGAAGCCAGCAAAAAGGACGCAGAGCTCGCGAAGAAGCGCAGAGCCCGCAGAGGGTTAAATTCTTCTGCCGACACGAGCAACTTTAAAACTCTGCGCTCTCCGCGCTTCTCTGCGATCTCTGCGTCCAAACATTTTCTGCATTCGCTTCAGGTTGGATTAGAGCCGAGCGCGCACCCAGGCTTCGACCGAGGCCAGTGCGGCGGGCAGGGCGCTGGGGTCGTTGCCGCCGGCTTGGGCCATGTCCGGGCGGCCGCCACCCTTGCCGCCGACCTGGCTGGCGATGTCCTTGATCAGATCGCCGGCCTTGAAGCGGTCGATGAGGTCTTTGGTGACCCCGGCAACCAGGCTGACCTTGTCCTCGCTGATGGTGGCGAGGAGGATAACGGCGCTGCCGAGCTTGTTTTTCAGCTGATCCAGGGTATCCCGCAGGCTTTTCGGGTCGGCCCCTTCGAGATGAGCGGCGAGCAGCTTGAAGCCGTCGATGTCGATGGCCTGTTCGGCCAGATCATCACCGGCGCTGCTGGCGAGCTTGCCCTTGAGTTGTTCCAGCTCCTTCTCCAGCTTGCGGCTGCGCTCGAGGATCTGCGCCAGCTTGAGGTCCACCTCATCACGGCTGCTTTTGAGCATCTGTGCCAGCCGGTCCAACCGGGCCTGGCTGATTTCGACGTAGTCCACCGCGTTCTGGCCGGTCACCGCCTCGACCCGGCGCACCCCGGCAGCCACACCGCTTTCAGCAACAATCTTGAACAGGCCGATGTCGCCGGCGCGCTCCACATGGCAGCCGCCGCAGAGTTCGGTGGAGAAGTCGCCGATGCTGATCACCCGCACCTCGTCACCGTATTTCTCGCCGAACAGGGCCATGGCGCCAGCGGCAATGGCGGCGTCCTTGTCCATCAGCCGCTCGCTGGCGGCGGCGTTGGCGCGAATCTCGGCGTTCACCAGTTGCTCGACCTGGCGAATCTGCTCGGCGGTCAGGGGCTCGAAATGAGCGAAGTCAAAGCGCAGGCGCTCCGGCTCCACCAGCGAGCCCTTTTGCTGCACATGCTCGCCAAGCACCTGGCGCAGGGCGGCGTGCATCAGGTGGGTGGCGGAGTGATTGAGGACTATGGCCTGGCGGCGGGCGTCATCGACCTGGCACTGCAGCATCTCCTGCAGACGCAACTCGCCGCTTTCCACCCGCACCCGGTGGATGATGGCCTCGCCCTTCTTGCGCGTGTCCAGCACCAGAGCGCGGCCCTGCTCGCCGATCAGCTCGCCGGTGTCGCCCACCTGGCCACCGGATTCGGCGTAGAAGGGGGTGTGATCCAGCACCAGCAGGCCCTCGTCGCCTTCGTTGAGCTGCTTGACCGCCTCGGCGCCCAGGTACAGGGCCTGAATCTGGGCGCTGTCCGCCAGCTGGTGATAGCCGTTGAAGCGGCTGACGGCATCGATCTCGATGTCCGCCGCGGCGCTGGCACTGAACTGGCTGGCGGCGCGGGCGCGGCGGCGCTGCTCGGCCATTTCCACTTCAAAGCCGGCGTGGTCTATGCCCAGCTCGCGCTCGCGGGCGATGTCGGCGGTGAGATCGGCGGGGAAGCCGTAGGTGTCGTAGAGGCGGAACACCAGCTCGCCGGGGATCACCTTGCCCTGCAGCTCGGACAGCTCGGATTCGAGAATCCGCATGCCCTGCTCCAGGGTCTCGGCGAAACGTTCCTCTTCCTTGCGCAGCACCCGTTCGATCTGAGCTTGCTGCTGGGCCAGCTCTGGATAGGCCGCGCCCATGACCTCCACCAGCGCGGCGACCATGGCGTAGAAGAAAGGCTGGCTTTGCCCCAGCTTGTAGCCGTGACGGATGGCACGGCGGACGATCCGCCGCAGCACATAGCCGCGACCCTCGTTGGAGGGCAGCACGCCGTCGAGAATGAGAAAGGCGCAGGAGCGGATGTGGTCGGCGATCACGCGCAAGGATTTGTCGTCCCGGTCAGTCGCGCCGGTGAGCTTGGCCGCCGCCGCGATCAGCGCCTGGAACAGGTCGATCTCGTAATTGCTGTGCACCTGCTGCAGCACCGCTGCCAGCCGCTCCAGGCCCATGCCTGTGTCCACCGAAGGGCGCGGCAGCTCGGTCATGCTGCCGTCGGCATCGCGGTTGTACTGCATGAACACCAGGTTCCAGATCTCGATGTAGCGGTCACCGTCTTCCTCAGCCGAGCCGGGCGGGCCGCCCCAGATTTCCGCGCCATGGTCGTAGAAGATTTCCGAACAGGGGCCGCAGGGGCCGGTGTCGCCCATGGACCAGAAGTTATCGCTCTCGAAGCGTTTGCCACCGGGCTTGTCGCCAATGCGGCTGAAGCGCGCGGGGTCCACGCCTATGCAGTTGAGCCAGATTTCGGCGGCCTCGTCATCCTCTTCATAGACGGTGACCCAGAGCTTTTCCGCCGGCAGGCCCAGGCGCTCGGTGAGGAATTCCCAGGCGTAGTGGATCGCTTCGCGCTTGAAATAGTCGCCGAAGCTGAAGTTGCCCAGCATCTCGAAAAAGGTGTGGTGGCGAGCGGTGTAGCCGACGTTTTCCAGGTCGTTGTGCTTGCCGCCGGCACGCACGCAGCGCTGGGAGCTGGTGGCGCGCACATAGTCGCGCTTGTCGCGGCCGAGGAACACGTCCTTGAACTGGACCATGCCGGCGTTGGTGAACAGCAAGGTGGGGTCGTTGCCGGGCACCAGCGAACTGCTGGCGACCACCGCGTGGCCCTGTTCGGCGAAGTAATCGAGAAAGGCCTGACGAATCTCTGCACTGGTTTTCATGAGCGAACCGAGTCTGCTGGCTGGAAAGAGGCGAATCATGCCACAAAACCCCGCCGCTGATGAAGCAGATTGGCGCGGCCTGCGCAGCCTCGCGCCGCAATCTTAACGGGGAAATTTTTCCCGGCAATAGCTCATGGCCTGCATGTCAGCGGCGGTGGGATTGACGCCCTTGGCCTCGTAGCTGGCGCGCATCTTTACTCGGCAGTCCATGTAGTTGAAGAAAGGCACCGCAAAATCCTGGCTGCAGCCGCCAAGAGCGAGGATGGGAAGCAACAAGACGAGGGTAAAATATCCACACCGACTCTGATGAGTAGACTGATCGGTGCTCGAGGATATTTTGGAGATTGTTTCGAGCGGGCTTTGATTCGAGCGGACATTGGCCCGAGCGGGCGCTTGGTGCTCCCAGATTGGCGCAGCAATATCACAACGGCTTTCGCGTCCCGAGTCCCCAGTCCCGAGTCCCGTAACAGACGCCAAATAGCTATGCCTCATCAGTGCCCCTTCAGCAAACTGTGGATGAGATCGGCGGAAAAGCCGCGCTGGGCGAGGAAGCGGCCGCGGCGGCCGCTTTCCTTGTAGTCCTGCGGCAGCTCAGCGCCGAATTTGCGTTCATGGACCTGGCGCAGTTGCTCGGCCCAGTCCAGATCCAGCGCATCCATCACCTGGCTGACCAGATCAGCGCTGATGCCGCGCTGTTGCAGTTCATGGCGAATGGCCAGGGGGCCGTAGCCGCGGTTGGCGCGCATGCGCAGGTATTGCTCGGCAAAGCGTTGATCGCTCTGCAGGCCGCGCTGGCTCAGATCATCCAGCACCGCAGCCAGGGCCTCAGGGGCAAAGCGCGCCGCCAGCTTGCGCGCAAGCTCCGCCCGGCTGTGCTCGCGCGCCGCCAGCAACCGCACCGCGGCGGCTTCTATTTCTAGCGCCTGGGTCAGAGTTGGGGCCAGCGGTGGAGAGGATTCGCTCAGATGTCGTCTTCCGCTGCAATCTCAGCCATGGCGACGTCGTCCACCGCTGCTGCAGGGGCGGCATCCTTGGCCGGCATCAGGTTGGCGCGAATCTTCGCCTCGATTTCGGCGGCCATCGCCGGGTGATCCTTGAGGTGCTGACGCACGTTCTCCTTACCCTGGCCGATGCGCTCCTTGCCGTAGCTGTACCAAGCGCCGGCCTTGTCGATAATCTTCTGCTCCACCCCCAGATCGATCAGCTCGCCGAGCTTGGAGATGCCCTCACCGTACATGATTTCGAACTGGGCCTGCTTGAACGGCGGCGCCACCTTGTTCTTCACCACCTTGACCTTGGTCTCGTTGCCGATCACCTCCTCGCCCTTCTTGATGCTGCCGATGCGGCGAATGTCCAGGCGCACCGAGGCGTAGAACTTGAGGGCGTTGCCGCCGGTGGTGGTCTCCGGCGAGCCGAACATGACGCCGATCTTCATCCGGATTTGGTTGATGAAGATGACGATGGTGTTGGTTTTCTTGATGTTGGCGGTGAGCTTGCGCAGGGCCTGGGACATCAGTCGCGCCTGCAGGCCGACGTGTGAGTCGCCCATCTCACCCTCGATTTCCGCCTTGGGGGTGAGCGCGGCCACCGAGTCGACCACCACCATGTCCACTGCGCCGGAGCGCACCAGCATGTCGGTGATTTCCAGGGCCTGCTCGCCGGTATCCGGCTGGGACACCAGCAGCTCATCGATATTGACGCCGAGTTTTTCCGCGTAGATGGGGTCGAGGGCGTGCTCGGCATCAACAAAGGCAGCAGTGCCGCCCTGCTTCTGGATTTCTGCCACCGCGTGCAGGGTCAGGGTGGTCTTGCCCGAGGATTCAGGGCCGTAGATCTCGATCACCCGTCCCTTGGGCAGACCGCCCACCCCCAGGGCCAAATCCAGCCCGAGCGAGCCGGTGGAAACTGTCTCGACACTGACGCGGCCGCTATCGCCCATGCGCATCACCGAGCCCTTGCCGAATTGTTTCTCGATCTGGCTCAACGCCGCGGCCAATGCCTTTTTGCGATTTTCGTCCATAGTGCTTCCCCTAGGAATGTGAGTATTTGAATGATTGGTGTTCTGGATGACTGAATGGCGGCGATTATTGCACAGAGCCATCCGAGGGCACAGTCCCTGCTCCTGCCCCATTCAACGGCCAACGCGCAACTACTTGATAATGCGGCGGCGGGCCGCTCCAGTCCGATACAAACAGACAGAAATCGCTGACTGGCCAGATCAGCGATTGCACCGGCAGCTGATCGAGAGACTGCGCATCCAGGGCCGCCGCCTTGCGCGCCAGCGTCAGATGCGGCCTGTAGGGGCGCTGATCCAGATGCAGCCCAGCTGCCAACCCGGCCTGCTGCAGGTTGCCCGCAAGCTGGACCAGGGCGTTGGGGCTGGCCAGGGGCTCAAGCACCACTACCTGGGGTTTGCGCCAATGATCCAGCCGGCCGAGAGACAGTGCGAAGGGCTCAACCGCGACGCCTTCGGCCAGGGCCTTGACCCGCTCCAGGGGCCAGTCCAGATCGCCGAGAAACACCAGGGTCAGATGCAGGTCCTGGGGATGATGCCAGCTCGCCGTCTTGGTTTGGTTTTGCCGGGCCGCACCCAAGGTTCGATCAAGCTGTTGACCGAAGCGGTGAATCGCCGCGGCCAGTTCCGCTACCAGCGCTGGCGGCGGCTGCAGGCCGAAGAAATAGCGCTGCCTCATGCCGCCAGCATCTGCTGCGCGCCCTGCAGTGCTGCCAGCACCGCCTGCCGCCGGACCTGATCCCGGTCGCCGGCGAAGCGATACAGCTGGCAGCGCGGCTCGCCATCACGCCGACCCCAGGCCAGCCAGACCGTGCCCACCGGCTTTTCTGCGCTGCCACCACCGGGCCCGGCGATGCCGCTGACCGCCAGGGCCAGGTCGGCACCGCTGTGCGCCAGCGCGCCCCTGACCATGGCCGCCACCGTCTCGCGGCTGACCGCACCCTGACTGAGCAGGGTTTCCTCGGCCACGCCCAGCATCGCCTGCTTGGCCGCGTTGGCATAGCTGACAAAGCCGCACTCGAACCAGCCACTGCTGCCGGGGATGTCGGTCAGCAGCTTGGCGATCCAGCCGCCGGTGCAGGATTCCGCCGTCACCAGGCTCAGGCCCTGGGTCTGAAGTTGATCCGCCAAGGCCTGAGCCTCGGCAGCAAGGGTTGCGTCGTTCGTTATCATGGGGTTAGGTTTTAGGGGTTAGGTTTTAGGATGCGGATTGTAGCCTGGATAATGAAATGGAGAATCCGGGCTAGGGGCTGACGGCTGACGGCTGACGGCTGGCAGCTCAACAGGTGACAAAAGCCCCGCGGCTTGGCAAGCTAGGCGCCTGTCTGTAGCCACTGGAAACCCAGTCATGAGCGAAATTCTGTGCGAACACAAGCCCTCCCCCGCCAAGCTGGAGGTTCTCGGGGTCTACGATTGGCCCATCTGGCGCAAGGAGGTGTCCTGTTTTCCCTGGAGCTATGATCGCCAGGAGACCTGCTACATCCTCCGCGGCAAGGTCATAGTCACCCCCGAGGGCGGTGAGGCCCAGGAATTCGGCCGCGGCGATCTGATCACCTTTCCTCAGGGCCTCAAATGCACCTGGGATATTGTTAAAGACATTGAAAAACACTACAACTTTGCTTGATCCCCAAGACCCGGGTTTTTGCCAGCCAGGTTTCTGCTAGAATCCGCCCATGGACTATCCTGCAGCCGACATTCTTCGCATCATCGACGCCTTTACCCAGTGCGCGCGGGATTTCCGTGCCTTTTGGGACGACCACGGCCGGCCCGATCTCTCCAGCGGCAACCAGCCCGATGTGGTGCTGGATGCCATGAGTAACCTGCTGGAGATGCTGTACAACCACGAAATGGAAAATCAACCCCTGGGCCTGGATGAGCTCAGCGAGATGGGCAATTACGGCCTCAATATGCTTCAGGCCCTGTCCCTGGACACCGAGAGCATCGACTATTCCCATCACCTGAATTTCGAGACCATCGCCTTCCCCCTCGCCCTCTGGCTGGCACGCCAGGATGCCGAGATCAGCGTCCTCGACCCGGTGGTGAATACCCTGGCGCGCATGGCCAACGCCCTGACCCAGCCCGAGGAGTTGGAAAATCTGTTCAGCCACAGCGCGGAGATTGCCGATGCCCTCAGCGTCACCCTCACCCAGGACCTGGAGCAGAGCCTGCCCGGCGCGGCCTGGTCGGTGTTTCTGATCAATCGCGGCATCATCGCCACACGCTCGCTGAATCCCGACTGCATCGAGGCGGCGTATGACTCCATCGTCGAATACCTCCCTGAGATGAGCCGCGAATTCTTTGCCGAGGGCATGGAGCAGATGGAACTGCTCGACTACCCCCCGCATGTGCGCAGCATCGTTGAACGCTATTTCAACCAGACCCAATCCACCACCCTACTGCACTGATCCTGGCCCTTTGTCGCGCCGATGAAACTGCTCGCCTCCTTTTTTCCGATCATTCTGTTTTTCATCGCCTACAAAACCCACGGCATCTACGTGGCCACCGGCGTAGCCATGGCCGCTGCCCTGCTGCAAACGGGCTGGCACTGGCTGCGCCACCGCCAGCTGGAGCGCATGCACCTGATCACCCTGGCGCTGCTGCTGGTGTTCGGCGGCATGACCCTGGCCTTCCATGACCCCACCTTCATCAAATGGAAACCCAGCGTGGTCAACTGGCTGTTTGGCGCTGCCTTTCTCATCAGCCCCCTGTTCGGCGGCATCAGCCTGACCGAGCGCATGATGAGCCAGGCCATCAGCGTGCCGCGCAACATCTGGCAGCGGCTGAACCTGGCCTGGGGACTGTTCTTTCTCGCCCTTGGCTGCCTCAACCTGTTTGTCGCCTACAGCTTCGATGAAGCCACCTGGGTCAACTTCAAGCTGTTTGGCCTGCTCGGCCTGACCTTTGCCTTCATCATCGCCCAATCCCTCTACCTGGCCCGTCACGTCAAGGACGAGCCCACCACCGAGAAACCCTGAGATGTTCTATTGCATTATTGGCGAGGATCAGGCCGACAGCCTCTCCGCCCGCCTGGCGGCACGACCGGAGCACCTGGCCCGGCTCAACGCCCTCAAGGACCAGGGCCGTCTGCTGCTGGCCGGCCCCATGCCCGCCATCGACAGCCCTGACCCCGGCCCCGCCGGCTTCAGCGGCAGCCTGATTGTTGCCGAGTTCGCCGACCTGGAGCAGGCCCAGACCTGGGCCGAGGCCGATCCCTACGTCAGTGCCGGGGTCTATGCCCAGGTCCAGGTCAAACCCTTCAAACCCGTCTTACCCTGAGGAATCCATGAACAAAACCCTAGCCAGTTGTCTTCTTTTGGGTCTGTCCGGCGGTCTTTGCGCTGCCGATCAAGCCCTGTTCAGCGTCAATGGCGCGCCGGTGACAGCAGCAATGATGCAGCACATGGCACAGACCATGATCAAACCCGGCATAGAGCCCACCGCCCAGATTCAGCAGATTCTGGTGGGTGAGATGGCCAATCGCATCCTCCTCAGCCAGGCCGCCGTTGCCGCCGGCTTGGACAAGCAGGCCGAGCATCAGGCCAGCCTGGAGGTGGAGCGCATCAGCTACCTGGCCAGCGCCGCCCTGCAGGAGCAGATGCGCAAGTCCGCCCCCAGCGAGGCCGATCTGCAGGCCTACTACAACAAAAATCACAGCCAGCCGACCACCGAATTCAAGGCCCGCCACATCCTCCTCAAGGAAGAAGCCCAGGCGCAAAAGCTGATTGAGGAGCTCAAGCAGGGCGCCGACTTCAGCGCCCTGGCCAAGCAGCATTCCACCGACCCGGCAGGCCCCAACGGCGGCGATCTCGGCTGGTTCAGCGCCGATGGCATGGTCAAACCCTTCGCCGATGCCGTGGTCGCGATGAAGAAAGGCAGCCATTCGGACAAACCGGTGCAAAGCCCCTTCGGCTGGCATGTGATTCTGCTGGAAGACAGCCGCGAGCTGCCCGCCAAACCCCTGGAGCAGATCAAGGACCAGCTCACCGCCGAACTACAGCAGCAGGCGCTGAAAGACTATATGGAACAACTGCGCAGCAAGGCGGTGATTGAAGAGGTGAAGCCTTAAAGCGGAGCTCGGGGCTCAGGACTCCCATCGCTGGCCGGCCAGTACAGCGCCTAGCTGGGACTTACTGTGAAACATCCGTGGCAACTCACGAGTCCCGAGTCCCCAGTCCCGAATCCCGAAGCAGCCATGGGCAGTTTCATGTTCCGGGATATAGCTGCTCGCTCCATGCACCTTAGGCCATGCCTGCCGCGCTAAGCCAACAGATTCGCCGCTGGGCCCTGGAGCTGGGGCTGGATCAGGTCGGC
>JADGBD010000003.1:0-5123 GCA_015231665.1 Gammaproteobacteria bacterium | reverse complement strand
GCTAAGCCAACAGATTCGCCGCTGGGCCCTGGAGCTGGGGCTGGATCAGGTCGGCATCAGCGACATTGATCTGCGCCAGGCCGAGCAACGCCTGCAGCACTGGCTGGCGCAGGGGCATCAGGGCGAGATGGACTACATGGCCCGCCACGGCAGCATGCGCAGCCACCCGGAGGAACTGCATCCGGGGGTTTGCCGCATCATCACGGTGCGAATGAACTACCTGCCCCCGGCCGCGCCCATGGCCGGTGTGCTGGCCAACCCCGAGCTGGCCTATGTCTCCCGCTATGCCCTCGGCCGCGACTACCACAAACTGCTGCGCAAGCGCCTGCTGCAGCTGTGCCAGCGCATCAGCCAGCACAGCGGCCCGTTCAGCCACCGGGTCTTTGTCGATTCCGCGCCGGTGCTGGAGAAACCCCTGGCGGAAAAGGCCGGGCTGGGCTGGATTGGCAAGCACAGCAATCTGATCAATCGCTCCGCCGGCTCCTGGTTCTTCCTTGGCGAAATCTTCACCGACCTGCCCCTGGCTGTGGACAGCCCGGCGAGCAATCACTGCGGCCGCTGCAGCGCCTGCATCAGTGCCTGCCCCACCGCCGCCATAGTCGCGCCCTATGTGGTGGACGCCCGCCGCTGCATCTCCTATCTGACCATTGAGCTCAAAGGCGCGATCCCGCTGGAGTTGAGGCCCCTGCTGGGCAATCGCATCTACGGCTGCGACGACTGCCAGCTGGTCTGCCCCTGGAACCGCTTTGCCCGCCGCAGCGAAGAGCCCGACTTCTGGCCCCGCCAGGGCCTTGATCAGGCGACACTGACGCAGCTGTTCGCCTGGGATGAGGCGGAGTTTCTCCAGCGCACCGAGGGCTCGCCGATCCGCCGCATCGGCCATAGCGCCTGGCTGAGAAATATCGCCGTAGCCTTGGGTAACGGCAAAAATTCGGCTAAAGTGACGCACCTGTTACACAACCGCCTGAGCCATCCCAACGAACTGGTGCGTGAGCACAGCCTCTGGGCCCTGGAACGGCTCCACAAGAGAACCTGAAGCAGCATGTCGACCCCACTGGACCAATGGATTGCGCGTATCAGCGACAAGGAGATGCCGATCTTTGGCAAAACCGTACAGGCCATAGTCAATGTCTCCGAGGACGATCTGGCCTCGGCCTCCAAGCTCGCCAAGGTGGTGCTGCAAGACGCCTCCCTCACCGCCAAGGTGCTCAAGCTGGTCAACAGCATCTACTACAACCCGGCGCGCACCTCCATCAGCACCGTCAGCCGGGCGGTGGTGGTCATGGGCTTTCAATCGATCCGCAACATCTGCCTGTCCATCGGCCTGGTGGATTCATTGGTCACCGGCAACGCCAAGGACCAGCTAACCAAGGAACTGGCCCGCGCCATCCACTCGGCGGTGCAGGCCCGCGAGATGTCCCTGCTGATGGGTGATAAAGAGCCGGAGGAGGTCTTTGTCGCCAGCCTGTTGCACAACATCGGCGACCTTGCCTTCTGGTGCAACGCCGGCGATGACGGCGACCGCCTCCTCGACCTGATCGAAAAGCCCGGCTATACCCCGGAAACGGCGCAGCAAGAGGTCCTCGGCTTCGAGCTGGATGAACTCAGCCTGGGCCTGGTGAAGGAATGGGGTATCAATCAGCTGCTCGAAGATACCCTGGAAAATCCGGACAAGGCCGGTCGCCGCGGCAAGTCGGTGATCCTGGCTCACGAGTTGGCCGAGGCAACCGAGCAGCACGGCTGGGGCTCAGACGAGGTCAAGGAGGTGGTCAAACGGGTTGCCGATATCGCCCAGGTCAAGGAAGACAAACTGATGCTGGAGATGCAAAACAATGCCCGCGAGGCGGCAACCATCGCCAGCGTCTACGGCGCCGCCAACGCCGCCCAGGCCATCCCCCTGCCGGGCAAGGAAAAGCTGCAGAAACTGGCCGATGTACCCAAGATCAATGAATTCCCCGATCCCGACCCCATGCTGCAGTTGCGCATCCTCCGCGAGCTCTCGCAGATCGCCGAGAAAAAGGCCGACTTCAACCTGATCATGGAAATGGTCATGGAAGGGGTCCACCGCGGCGTGGGCTTTGACCGCACCCTGTTCTGCCTGGCGACGCCGGACCGCAACGTCATCTACGGCAAATTCGCCCTCGGCCGCGACAGCGTCCGCTTCACCGAGCAATTCCGCTTCAACCGCGTGGTCGATCCCAACAACCTCTTCTTCCGCATTCTCGACAAAAAGGCTGAACTTTGGGTGGATGCGGAGAGAAACGCCGCCCTCAAGCCCATGCTCACACCGCCGATCCAGCAGACCATCGGCCTCAAGCCCTTCTTCGTCAGCTGCATCATGGTCAAGGGCAAAAGCATTGGCATCATCTACGCCGACCGCAGCCTCAGCAGCCGCAGCCTGGACGAAGACAGCTACAGCAGCTTCAAGCACTTCTCCTCGGAAACCGGCATGATCCTCACCCAGCGACTGGGCAAGTAGCCGCTCTGGCTTGCCTGTAGAACAACCCGCCTTTGCCAGCCCTCACAGGCAAACCTGACCACAGTGATCAACCGCAGTCTTATCGCCGACTTCTGGGCTGCCACGGTGGCCGCCCTGACCACCCTGCCGCAGACCATCGCCTATGGGCTGATTGCGCTCTCGCCCCTGGGGCCGGACTGGGCCCTGTTTGGCATTATTGCCAGCCTGGGTTCCACCCTAGTGTTTGGCCTGATCACCGGGGCGACCAGTTCCAACCCCTTCCTGCTTTCCGGGCCACGGGCGGTGACCGCGTTGGTGGTGGCCTCGGCGATTGAGACCGGGGTTAGCCGTGGCCTGGCACCGGAACTAGCCGTGGCTCTGGCTTTTCTCGGGGTGGCTGCAGCCGGGCTGCTGCAATTCAGCGCAGGTGTCTTGCGCCTGGGCGGCATGACCGCCTATTTGCCTGTGCCGGTGCTGGCCGGCTTCGTCAGCGCCTCGGCCCTGATCGTCTTTTTCAACTCCTTGCCGGCCATGCTCGATGTCCCCCAACTCGGCTTGGTGGAGCTGTTCAGGCTGGATCTCAATGCAGCGCATCTCTGGGCGTTGACGGTGGGGCTGACCGCCCTGCTGCTGACCCTGGTGCTCAACCCCTTTGCCCGGATTGTTCCCGCCGCCATCTGGGGCTTGATCGGCGCCAGCCTGCTGTATGCCCTGGGCATCGAATTCCTTGGACTGGGGCTGGCGCCGAATATTGGCCTGATTGAGCTAAGCGCCCTGATCCGCCCACCCATCGCCGTGGAAATGCAGCTGACCTGGGCACTGCTGCAGCCCCATTGGGACATTCCCCTGCTCAGCGGCCTGTCGATTGCTCTGCTCGCCTCTTTCGACACAGTCCTGACCAGCAGCAGCCTCAAGGGCTGCAGCCGGGAACAGCAGGAGTACAACCGCGACCTGCGCATTCACGGACTGAGCAATGGCCTGATGGGCCTGTTTGGCTTTCTGCCGGGCTCAGGCACCCTCAGCCGCTCCACCGCCCTGATCGCCTCCGGCGCTCAGACTCGCGCCGCCAATACCGGCACTGTGCTGGTGTTTTTACTCATGATCAGCGCCCTATCCGGGCTGGTTCAGGCGATACCGCTCTGGGCCACGTCCGGCATGCTCGCAGCCACCGCGCTGCTGGCGGTTGACCGCGCCACCCTGGAGAAAATCGGCCGCCTGCTCCAAGGCAGACTGGCCTACAAAAGAGTGCTGATCGGCGACATCCTCATCACCCTGCTGGTGGCAGTAATCGCCGTGGCTTTCAATCTGATCGCCGCGGTGGGCGCCGGCATGGCACTGGCCGCGATGCTCTTTGTGCTGGGCATGGCGCGTGATCCCGTGCGACGGGTCTATTTCGGCCATCGTGTCCACTCCAAAACCCAGCGCCCGCAGTGGCAGCTGGAACATTTGGAACGCTCCGGCCGCAGCATCGCCGTGATCGAACTGCATGGCGCCCTCTTCTTCGGCGCCTGCGCCCGCCTGCAAAGCCTGGCGAGTCAGTTGCTCGCGGAAGGGGTCAGGCAGCTGATCATCGACTTTCGCTACCTGAATTCCATCGACAGCAGCGGCACCGCCAGCCTGAAGCAGATCCAGGCCGAATGCCAGGAACTGGGCGGCCAACTGATGATCAGCTGCATCGAGCGCGAGCGCCGTCACCCACAGCAAACGGCAGGCGCTGCGAACAGCCGGGATAGACGCAAGGCCCAGCCCCATCTGCGCCTGGTTTGGCTGCATCTGTTATCTGCCGGACTGATCGCCAAACTCGGTGAGGGGGCTATTTTTGACAGCACCGACAAAGCCCTGGCCCACAGTGAAGAACTGCTGCTGGCCGGTTTGACCAGCGCGGAACAGCAGGATCTGCGCCAGATTATTGGCCAAAGCCCGCTGTTTCAGGGCCTGAGCCCGCGCCAGATCGCCAGTCTGGGAGCGGCGGCCAAGCGCTCGCGATTCAAGGCGGGGGAACTCATCTTTGCCCAGGGCGAACCCGGTGATCGCGCCTATTTTCTCCTCAGCGGCCGGGTCGAGGCGCAGATCCAGATCCCCGGTTCCAGCCGCAACCGCAGCCTCGCCAGCTTCGTCCCCGGCACACTCTTCGGCGAAATGGCCATGCTCGATGGCTCGCCACGCTCAGCAAGCGTGCTGGCGATCGAAGAATCCCAGTGCCTGTGGATCGACGCCCAAGGCTTTCGCCAATTTGAGCAGGACGAAGCCCAGGGTGCGCAAATACTGCTACGCAACATCGCCTGCCAGTTTGCCGAACGACTACGGCTGGCGAATAACACCATATCGGAGTTGGAACGTTAGGCGACACATCCCAGTCAGGCAAGGTGCTGTTCGGCATAGGTATTGCCCCGCGCTGATCAGCTATTACCCCCTGCTCGCCTGCGGATCAGCACTTGTCTGGCGGCATCTGGCGCAGCTGCCTGGCCGCTTCATCCAGTGATTTGAGAATCACGGCCTTGAGTTGGGGTTCGGGGATGCGCTCGGCAATGGTGACGGCTATGCCAACGGCGGCCAAGGCAACTGCGGCGGGGTCATGGGCCATGACCGACTGGAGCATGGCGGCACTGGCCTAGGAGCCTGTCGGATTTAGGATGCTCCTACTGCGCCGGTGGGAAGAACGGCC
>JADGBD010000115.1:3112-6346 GCA_015231665.1 Gammaproteobacteria bacterium | reverse complement strand
CTGCAGACCTTACCACTTCGGCTGCCCCGGATGCCACTGCGTTGCATCCGGGCTACGGGCTTTAAGCTGACAGCTAACCGCTCAGCCTGATTTCTTCTTTTTGCCTTTCTTGTCTTTCTTGTCCTTTTTCGCTTTTTTATCCTTATCTTTGCTCTTGGATTTTTCGGCCTTTTTTGCCTCTTTGTCCTTGTCCTTATCTTTGTCTTTCTTCGCCTTTTTCTCTTTGCCCTTGTCGGCTTTTGCCGCCTTCTCGGCCTTTGCCGGTTTGGCTTGGGCTTCGGCCAGCAGGGCCTGGGCGGCAGCGATGATGTTGGCTGCTCGGGCCGGGCCAAAGCCCTTGATCGCGCCCAGGGCCTCGGGGCTGGTGGCGGCCAGGTCTTCGGCGGTCTTGAAGCCGCCGGCACTGAGCAGGCCGATGGCTGCCGGGCCGATTCCACTGACTTTGCTGATGTCGGTCATCTCTTGCGCTCCTCAAATGAAGTGTTATTGGATGGGTGTCTTGAGCTTGTTGCCTCAGGATGAGGGTCTCATGAGGGCCTTTTCTACCTCTTGGCGTTTCGCAGTACCGCTGAGCTTTTCGATCAGGGTCAGGGCAAAGTCCATGGCCGTGCCCGGACCGCGGGATGTGATCAGCTGTCCATCACAGACCACAGACTGCTCAAGCAGTTCGATCTGGGGCAGGTTCAGGGCCTCCAGCACCCCGGGGTAGGCGGTGGCTTGGCGGCCATCGAGCAGGCCGGCGCTGGCCAGCACCTTGGGGGCGGCGCAGATGGCGGCGAGGTAGCCGCCCTGGCGCTGGATGCGATGCAGCAGTTGGCGGATGCGCGGGTCTTGATTGAGGTGATCGGCACCGGGCAGACCGCCGGGCAGGACGATCATGTCGAAGGCCTGATCCAGCACCGCGTCCAGCTGCACATCGGCGATCAGCTTGACGCCGCGGCTGGCGATGACGGGCTCGGCATCGAGGCCGGCGCTGACGACCTCGATGCCGGCGCGACGCAGCAGGTCGATCAGGGTGACGGCTTCGAGTTCTTCGCAGCCTTGGGCGAGGGGGATGAGGACGCGTGCCATATCTGCTGTTGCTCGCTGCTTTTGCCTACCAGGGTGGAGGTTTTTACCAAAGATACAGCGGATTGGGGCAGATTGGCCAGCTTTTGCCGCAAAACCTGCAGGGTTTCCGGGTAGGGGTGGCCTATGCCGATGGCTCGGCCGCTGCGCCGGCCGCGGGCGATGAGTTGGTCGAACTGGCGGGAGATGCTGGCGGTATCCCGCTGGTGGTCGAGAAATACATCCCGGGAGCGGCTGGCGACGCCGGATTCGGCGGCGACGCTCAGGGCCACGCTGTCCTCGCTGGTGAGGCTGTCGATGAAGAACAGATCGCCGTAGCTCTTGAGGCCGAGCATCAGCCAGTGCATGGAGCCGGGATGGCGGGTGAGCAGGCTGCCCATGTGGTTGTTGGCGCCGACGGCGTAGGGCACGGCATCCAGGCTGTCGAGCAGGGTGCGGAAAAAGCTCTGCCGGGTCATGTCCAGCTTGAGGCCGCCCTCGTCGAGGCTATTGCCGGAGAGGTCCTGCATCGGCAGGTGGACCATGATCTCCTTGCCCCGTTGCCGCGCCAGCTGGCTCAGGCGCTGGGTGAAGGGGGCGTGGGGCAGGAAGGCGTAGGTGATCTCGCCAGGCAGGTCGAGCATGGCCTTGCCGTGGCGATAGCTGTAGCCCATGTCATCGATGATGATGGCAATGCGCCCGCCCGCCGGGCTGCTGCTCAGGGGCAACAGCCACAGCAGCAGGAGCCAGAGGGCGAACCTAAGGCTTTGGCGCTTCTTCGGCCTCAGTGACAGGCGGCTTCGGGGCCGGGGGCTGCTTGGCCTGATCGGCGCTATTTTTGGCGTTGGCGTTGGCGCTGGCATCGGCATGGCTGCGGGCTTTGAATATGCTCAGGCCCTTGAGCAGGTTGAGGGCTTCATTGAGCACATAGTCCTTTTCCAGCAGTTGTTGCAGGTCATCGTCATCGGTTTGGGCCTTTTTCGGTTCCGGCTGTTTTTTGGCGGCTTCGTCTTTCTCCTTGCCGTTATTCAAGTGCCGTGCCAGATCGGCCTCTTTCACCTGGGCTTGGTTGGTTTCGGTCTCTTTGGTGACGATTTCCCGATCCGCGATGAGGATGTCCGGGACTATGCCCTCGGCCTGAATGGAGCGACCGGAGGGGGTGAAATAGCGCGCGGTGGTCAGCTTGAGGGCGCCGTTCTTGCCCACCGGGATGACGGTCTGCACCGAGCCCTTGCCGAAGGTCTGGCTGCCCATGATGACCGCCCGCTGCCGGTCCTGCAGAGCGCCGGCGACGATCTCCGAGGCCGAGGCCGAGCCGCCGTTCACCAGCACCACCAGGGGCGCACCTTGGAGCAGATCGCCGGGGCCGGCGGAGAAGCGGGTCTCGGAGTTCTCCAGACGGCCCTCGGTGTAGACGATGAGGCCGTCTTCGAGGAAGGCGTCGCTGATCGCCACCGCCGCGGTCAACACGCCGCCGGGGTTGTTGCGCAGGTCCAGCACCAGCCCCTTGAGCTGGCCCTTGGCCTGTTCCTGCAGGCGATTGAGGGCGTTGGTCAGGTCCACCAGGGAGCGCGACTGGAAGGTGGTCAGGCGCACATAGCCCAGCCCCGGCTGGAGCATGCGGTGCTTGACGCTCTTGACCTTGATGATCGCCCGCTCGATGCTCAGCTCGATGGGTTTGTCGACACCCTCGCGCATCAGGGTCAGGTCGATCTTCGAGCCGGGTTCGCCGCGCATGATCTTGACCGCGTCGTCCAGACTCATGCCTTTGACGCTCTTGCCGTCGAGCTTGATGATCAGATCGCCGGGCTTGAGACCGGCCTTCTCTGCCGGGGTGTCGTCGATGGGACTGATGACCTTGACGAAGCCGTTTTCCATGCCTACCTCAATGCCCAGGCCGCCGAACACGCCGCTGGTGCCTTCCTGCAGGTCCTGATACTCGTCGCTGTTGAGGTAGCTGGAATGGGGGTCGAGGCCACTGACCATGCCGCGCACCGCCTGTTCGATCAGCTTGCGGTCACTGATCTCTTCGACATAGTCGTTCTTGATGCGACCAAAGATCTCGGCAAAGGCGCGCAGCTCCTCGATGGGCAGGCTCTGCTCCTCGCTCTTGGCGGCCGGGGTCTGGGCCTCAGCTGCAGGCGGCTTGGCGGCCAGCGGGGCGCTCAGCAGCAGGCAGAGGGAGAG
>JADGBD010000115.1:0-3012 GCA_015231665.1 Gammaproteobacteria bacterium | reverse complement strand
GATTCCGCAAAAGAGTGATCCAAGGCCGCAGATTCTACACCTTCTTCGCCCATCTTCGCGGGGCGGGTTCAGCTGGGCCGCTTACTTTGCAAGAGTCAACAGCGACGGAGTAAAGGGGCGCAAGCTCAGTGCGGGCGAGGCCGCCCGCGCGCCCATGACTCTGCGTGCTCTGCGCTTCTCGGCGTCCTCTGCGTCCCTTTTGACTCTTATCGGCACCACAGCGCCGGGTCCACCGGCTTGCCGCGGTGGCGGATGCCGAAGTAGATGCCATGATCCTGGGGTGCGCCACCGCCGGCTTGGGCGATGGGCTCGGCCTGGGCGACGGTTTCGCCGACCTTCTTGAACAGGCTCTGGTTGTGGCCATAGAGGCTCATGTAGCCCTCGCCGTGGTCGATGATCAGGAGCAGGCCGTAGCCGCGCAGCCAGTCGGCAAAGGCGACACGGCCGGGCTGGATGGCGCGGACCTCGCTGCCCTCGCTGGCACGGATGAAGACGCCGTCCCAGCTGATGCCGCCGGTACGGGGGGAGCCAAACCGGGCCACCAGCGGGCCCTTGACTGGCCAGCTCAGACGTCCCTTGCCGGTGGCAAAGCGGCTTTGCTGGTTTTGCTGCACCGCCAGTTCGCTCATGGTGCGCTGCAGCTGGCTGATGAGCTGCTTGAGATCGGCCTCGTTGCGCTTCAATGAGGCCAGCTGCTTGTCCTTGTCGCCGATTTCGCTCGCCAGCTTCGCCAGCACCCGGCTGCGCTCGGCCTTGTCCTGCTCCAGTTGTTGCTGGCGCTGGTCCGTCTCCTGACGCAGATCGCTCAGCCGCTGGCGTTCCTCCGCCAGCTGGCGGCGGGTTTGCTCCTGTTCCTGCAGCATCAGCTGGAGTTGCTGGATCTGCTGGTTGCGCGCGCGGTCAATGTATTCGTGGTACCTGAGCAGGCGCGCCAGCCGGGCCGGTTCCTGCTGGTGGAGCAGCAGCTTGAGGCGATCCTGGCGGCCCATCAGGTAAGCCGAGCGCAGCTGCTGGGCGAGGAGCTGGCGGTGGCGTTGCAATTGCGCCTGTTGCTGGCGCTGCTGCGGCTCGAGCCGGGCCAGGCGCTCCTGGCTGCGTTGCAACTGCTCATCCAGGGCCTTGAGGCTGATCGCTTGCTGGGCGATGTGGCGCTCGATCTCGCGCAACTCGTTCTGGTAGCTGTCCAGCCGGCCGCGATCCAGATGCAGGTCCTGGGTCAGCTGGCCGATGCGTTGGCGCAGCTGATCGAGCTTGGCCTGCTGCGCCTGCGGCTCCGAGGCCGCCGCTGCTAGGCTGTAGGCGCAAAGCCAAATGCCGAGCAGGCAGACGAGCAGGCGCTTACTGTGAAACATCCTTGGCAAATATCGAGTCCCGAGTCCCGAACCCCGAGTCCCGGAGCCACCAAAAGATGTTTCATGTTCCGGGGTGGTGCTGCCCGCTCCATGTCCGTTAGTCTGAAACATCCATGGCAATCTGATCTGGAAGGGTGCGATCTGCGGCACTTGGCTGAGTCTCTAGGTGGCTGCTAAGGCGTCAATGGATTGTCAGGCATGGGGATTTTAGCCGCCTTGCCAATTTGGGTGATTTCACTCGTTTCCTTGGGGTCAAAAAACCTATATCATTTTTTAATTATGCCTTTATTTTAGGAGTTACTGAATGACACCTGATCTCGCTCGCGCCCCCGAGGCGGTGATGGCTGACTGTGACGACGAGAGCTTTGATGTGCTGCTGGAGGGCGATGCGGACATTGACCGGGCGTCGCGGGCGCTCAAGGCCATGTCCCACCCCCTGCGCCTGAAGATCCTCTGCGTGCTGGGTGACCGCGAGGTCAGCGTCCAGGATATTGTCGAAAGTGTCGGCACCTCCCAGAGCAATATCTCCCAGCATCTGGCAATCCTGCGGGAAAAAGGTATCCTCGCCTCTCGCAAGGACGCCAACCGGGTCTATTACCGGGTTGGCGATGCCCGCACCCTGCAGCTCATCGGCATGATGAAGCAGGTGTTCTGTACCCATAACCCCTGATGACTGCCTTGATCCCATGCAACAGCTGATTGAGTTTGCCACCAACCATTACATCCTTGTCGGCGGTTTTGTCGTCGTCCTCGCCCTGCTGATCCAGGACCTGATCACCGGCGGCAGCAGCAAGGACTCGGTCGATCCCAGCGGCGCCACCGAGCTGATCAACAACGAGGATGCCCTGGTGATCGATGTGCGTCCGGCGGCGGATTTCAGCAAGGGCCATCTGATCAACGCCCAGAACATCCCCATGAGCGGTTTTGCCGGCCAGATCGACAGTCTGCGCAAACATCAGTCCAGGCCCATCATCATCAACTGCAACTCCGGCGCCCAGTCCGCATCCGCCTGCCGGATGCTGCGCAAGGCCGGGTTCGAGCGGGTATTCAACCTGCGCGGCGGCATTCTCGGCTGGCAGAACGCCAACTTTCCTGTCAGTCGCAAGCGCAAGTAGCGCCGATAAATCCCTGCTGCCGCCAGGCCTCGTAGACCATCAGCGCCACGGTGTTGGCGAGATTGAGGCTGCGGCTGTTGGCGCGCATGGGTACGCGCAGGCGCTGGTTGGCGGGGAATTGCTCCAGCACCTCGCTGGGCAGGCCGCGAGTCTCCGGGCCGAACAGCAGGCAGTCGCCGGGTCGATATTGCACCTGGCTATAGCCCTGGCGGCCGCGGGTGGAGCAGGCGAAGATGCGCCGGCCGGGCAGGGCGGCGAGGGCGCAGGCCAGGTCGGCATGCACCCGCACCTGGGCAAATTCGTGATAATCCAGCCCGGCACGGCGCAGGCGCCGATCGTCCAGCTCAAATCCCAAAGGCTCGATCAGATGCAGGTGGCTGCCGGTATTGGCGCACAGGCGTATGATGTTGCCCGTATTCGGCGGGATTTCCGGCTGATACAGCAAGACATGGCAAATAGGTTCTAAACAATCGGATTTAGTAAATGGGGTTTCCGACATGAACAATGACTCAGCAGCGGCCAATTCCCCTCTGGCCATGGAATTC
>JADGBD010000114.1:466-6368 GCA_015231665.1 Gammaproteobacteria bacterium | reverse complement strand
ATTTGTATAACACGGCATTGCGTGATATCAATGCACAACTGGGCGGAAGGGACTAAGGTATTTCAAGACTGAACCATCCCTACCCAGACTGCACATTCAGGCGGAATCCACTCATGAGCGACCCATCCAACAAAACCCCTCAGGCCGACGCAGATGACATGGTCTTCTACAAAAAACGAGAGAAGATCATCCCCCGCGAGGTCCATGGCATCTTTGCCTTCTGGCGCAACGTCGCCATGGTCGCCCTGCTGGGTTTTTTTTATGGCATGCCCTATGTGCAATGGGACGGCCAGCAGGCCGTTCTGTTCGACCTGCCGGCGCGCAAGTTCCACATCTTTGGCCTGACCCTCTGGCCGCAAGATTTCTTCTACCTGTCCATGCTGCTGATCATCAGCGCCCTGGCCCTGTTCTTCTTTACCGCCGTTGCCGGCCGCCTCTGGTGCGGCTACGCCTGCCCGCAGACGGTTTGGACCGACATCTTCCTCTGGTTCGAGCGCAAGATTGAAGGCAGCCGCCAGCAGCAGCTCAAGCTCAACAAGGCTGAGATGAATGCCGAGAAGGCCCTGAAAAAGATCGCCAAGCACACGGTCTGGCTGGTCTTCTCCCTCTGGACCGGCTTCACCTTTGTTGGCTGGTTCACCCCCATCGACGTCCTCTGGGCCGAGGTTCTCACCAACACCCTGGGGCCTTGGGAGATCTTCTGGATTCTGTTCTACGGCTTTGCCACCTACGGCAACGCCGGCTGGTTCCGCGAGCAGATGTGCATCTACATGTGCCCCTATGCCCGCTTCCAGAGTGCCATGTTCGACAAGGACACCCTGCTCATCGCCTATGACGAAAAGCGTGGCGAGCCCCGCGGTGCGCGCAAGAAAGGCGCTGATCAGGCCGAGCTGAATCTGGGCAGCTGCGTCGATTGCAAACTCTGCGTGCAGGTCTGCCCCACCGGCATCGATATCCGCGATGGCCTGCAGTACCAGTGCATCGGCTGCGCTGCCTGTATCGACGTCTGCGATGAGGTCATGGAGAAGATGGGCTATCCCAAGGGCCTGGTGCGCTACACCACGGAACACGCCCTGGCCGGCAACCAGACCAAGCTGCTGCGCCCGCGGGTGCTGGTCTATGGCTCCATGCTGCTGCTGATTACCGCCGGCTTGATCTACAGTCTGGTCACTCGGGTACCGCTGGAGCTGGACATACTGCGTGACCGCAACACCCTCTATGTAGAAAACGATCAGGGTCTGATCGAAAACGTCTATACCCTGCGGGTGCTCAACATGCAGGAGCAGGACGAGGTCTTCGAGCTGAGCATCAGCGGTGTCGAGGGTGCGGAACTTTTGCTCGCCAACAAGACCTTAGAGGTGGGCGCCGGCAAGATTCTCGATCTCCCCATCCGCATTCAGGTTGATCCGGTGAATCTCAAGGCCGCCACCAGTAAAATTTCTTTCCATCTGAAATCACTCAAGACCGAGAATCTGGGAGTCACCCAAGAAAACCGATTCCTCGGCCCGAGGGGTTAATCACAAGAGGCAAATGCATGAATCACCACCCGATGGAAGATGACAAACCTTGGTACAAGCAGTTCTGGCCTTGGTTCATCATCAGCATTCCCGGCACCGCCGTGGTTGCGTCCATGTTCCTGATCAACAGCGCCATACAAACCGCCGATGGCCTGGTCTCGGACGACTATTACAAGGAAGGTCTGGCAATCAATCAGGATCTATCGAAAACCCGCTTCGCCCAGACTCTGGGGCTGCGGGCGGTGGTGCTTTTTGACCCCGATACCCGCGAACTGCGCGCCAATCTCAGCGGCAAGCTGACCAGTCCACCGCCACTGCTTGAGCTGCAACTGGTGCACCCCACAGTCAAGGGGTTGGATGAGAAAATTCTCATGACCCTGGCCGGCGACGGCCTTTACCTCTCCCGCCTGCCGGAAATCCCCAAGGCCAGCTGGCGCGTCAGCCTGGCCCCGAGCAACAGCGAATGGAAGCTCACCGGCCGGGCGCGCTTCCCCCAGAGCAGCCAAGTGACCCTGGAGCCCTGATGGGAAGACGGAAGGACGCAAAGAAGCGCCGAGATCGCGGAGATGAAAAAGGAATGCGTCCTGAATTACTCCATTTTTCAAGGCATCACTGAGCTACCCCGCTAATCCCACTGCAGTGCCGGTCGGCCTGAGGCCTTGGCTATGGCCTGCAGGCGCTGCTCGTGGGCGAGCAGTTCTGCCGCCGTGGCCTTGATCACCGGCAGCGGCGGCCGGTTCTGGGGCAGGCGGCGAATCGCGGTGTCTTTGGGCTGGCCGTATTCCTGCTCGTCCTCGTGCAACAACAGGCTTTTTTGCCCGCCGGTCATGGCCAGATAGACCTCGGCGAGGATTTCCGCATCGAGCAGAGCGCCGTGCAGGTCACGGTGGCTGTTGTTCACCTCGTAACGCTTGCACAGGGCATCCAGGCTGTTGCGCTGGCCGGGGTGCTTTTTCCGCGCCAGGGCCAGGGAGTCGGTGACCTGGCAATAGTCATCAATCCGCCCAAGCCCCTGCCCCAACAGGCTAAACTCGTGGTTGATAAAGCCCACATCAAAGGCGGCGTTGTGAATGATCAGCTCGGCATCGCGCAGGTAATCCAGCAGCCGACTGGCGATCTCAGCGAAGCGCGGCTTGTCGGCGAGAAACTCGTTGCTGATGCCGTGGACCTCGATGGCGCCGGCGTCGATCTCCCGGTCCGGCTGCAGGTACTGATGAAAGTTGTTGCCGGTGAGACGCCGATCGATCATCTCGATGCAGCCAATTTCGATAATCCGGTGCCCCTCCGCCGGCTCCAGGCCGGTGGTTTCCGTATCCAGCACAATCTGTCGGCTCATTTCTTCAGCTCCGCAATGCCCTTGTTGGCCAGCTGATCGGCCAGCTCATTCTCCGGATGGCCGCTGTGGCCCTTGACCCAGGCCCATTCCACCTGATGCTTGGCGACCTCGGCATCCAGCGCCTGCCAAAGCTCGATGTTCTTCACCGGCTGCTTGCTCGCGGTGCGCCAGCCATTGCGCTTCCAGCCCTTGATCCAGCTGCTGATGCCGTTCTTCACATATTGCGAATCTGTGGTGATCCGCACCGCGCAAGGCCGTTTCAGCGCCTGCAGGGCGCAGATCACCGCCGTCAGCTCCATGCGGTTGTTGGTGGTGTCCGCGACACCGCCATAAAGCTGCTTCTCCGCATCCTTGAAGCGCAGCAGAGCGCCCCAGCCGCCGGGACCCGGATTGCCCTTGCAGGCACCATCGGTATAGATTTCAATCCGCTCAGACACCCTGGTCACTCCGCGTCGTCGGCTCGGCAATGCCGCCCTGATGGACAAAGCCGCGTTTATTCTTCCAGCTGGGGCGCAACAGGGTCATGGGTACCTCGCGCTTGACCGCCAACACCATATAGACCCCGCCGAAGCCGGGCCAGAACCGCTGCCCCAACCGATCCATCAGGGCAAAGCGGTTATACAGCATCTGCCGCTGCAGGGGTGGCCTCTGTCCCAGGTGAATCACCTGCTCCAGCTCAAAGCCGAGCAGACGCAGCCAGTCGTTCAGACGCCCGGGACTGATGAAATGCCCCGACCAGGGATAGCTGCCGCCAAACAGGCGGCGGATGCCGAACTGACTGAAGGGGTTGAACAGGCTGATGAGCAGCCGGCCATCGGGGATCAGCGAGCGATCCGCCTCCCGCAGCAGCCCGTGAGGGTCAGCAACAAATTCCAGCACATGGGGCAGATAGACGGCGTTGACCGATGAGCTGGCGATCGGCCAACGGGCCATCTCGCCGAGCAGACTGCAGCCGGAGGCCGCGCCGGCCGAGAGGATGAATTGCTGACGCAGGCCGCGAAAGCGCGGCGGCGGACAACCCTGACCCAGGCAGCCCACTTGCAGCATGAACTGGCCGTAGAGGCGATCCTGCAGGCCCTCCAAGGCCTCGGTCTCAAGCCGACACAGGTCCCTGCCCGCCGCCGAATCGCGCCAGAAGCCATCAATAGCGCTCATGCTCGGATAAACTGATTTTTCTAGTGGCATCCCAGGAAGTCTTAACGTATATTTGCCTGCCCATTATGTAGCAGTTAGCCAGATTGATGCTATGACCTACGGCGCATATGGCCAGAGAACACCCTTAATGAGCGGCTTGGTCCTGTGCCTGCTGCTGTGTTTGCATGGCTGCACATCAACCCAGATGCAGATGGCATCCACGGACTTCGATCTGGACGAGGCCGGCGCAACTGCCGTGGTGGCCGGTGACCAGAGAAACAAAAACACCCCAGGTTCCAACGACCTTCAGCCCGATGACATCCCGCCACCACTGAACATCTGGCAGCGACTCCAAAGCAGTTTCTCCCTCGAATCGCCTACCAATCCCCGCATTGCCCTGCAACGCAATCACTTTCTCAAGTATCCGACCCAGCTGAGTCGGACCCAGGAACAATCTAGCCAATACCTGGGCTATGTCCTCGATGAATTGGACAAACGCAATCTCCCCGGCGAATTGGCCCTGATCCCCATGGTGGAAAGCGGCTACCGTCCCCATGCCCGCTCTTACGACCGTGCCACCGGCATCTGGCAGTTCATTCCGGCGACCGCCAAGGCCTTTGGTCTGACCGAGGGCCGCTGGTTTGACAGCCGCAAGGACCTGGTCTCATCCACCCGCGCCGCCCTGGATTACCTGACCCAGATCAACCAGGAGTTCGATGGCGACTGGGCCCTTAGCCTGGCCGCCTACAACGCCGGCAGCCCCGCGGTGCGTCGCGCGATCAAGAAGAACAGCAAACAGGGCAAGCCCACCGACTACTGGTCCCTGGACCTGCCCAGCGAGACCAAGGTCTATGTGCCCAAGATTCTCGCCCTCAAGCAGATATACCTGCAGCCGGAGCAGTTCGGGGTGGCGCTGGTGCCCACCGGAGACAAGAGCAACCTGGAACTGTTCCGCCTCGACGGGCCTACGGACCTGCAGCTGCTGGCCAACCTGGCGGATTTGGATCTGGAAGACTTACGCCGTCTCAATCCCGGCTTCAAAGGCTGGCATACCGGGGTCAAGGGCCCCCATCGCTTGCTCTTGCCGGCGGATCGCATCGAGCCATTCAGCCAGCGTCTGGCGGCGGTTCCCCTGGAAGATCGCCTGCGCCTGCAACCTCACAAGGTCACCAAGGGCGATACCCTGGCAAAGATCGCCAAGCGCTACAAAAGCGATGTGGAGCTAATTCAGCACGCCAACCAGCTAAAGAGCAAGCAACTCAAGCTGGCCAGTACCCTGCTGGTCCCCACCCCCTATCCACCCGCCGCCTACACTGGCCATACCGACCTGCTGAGCACTCGCTCCTCCGACCAAACCGCGCCGAACAAACCCGCCAGCTAGTCGAGAACATCTATCAGGGATGGACTATGTACCAGCTGTCGCGCACCCGATGATGGGTCTCGGTCTGAGCCGTGGCCGCGTGAGCCCGGCTGGCCTCGGTCCGCACCGCGTTCATGTCGGCCTGGCTGATGTTGTTGGTGTTTCTGGCATTATCGCAAGCACTCAGCAAAGGCAAAGCCAAGGCCGCGAGCAGCATGAGTTTAAAGGCTTTCATGGCCGTCTCCATGGGTAAAAAATGCTTAAGACTGCAATTTAAGATTGCCATAGTACAACTTTGAATTAAAAACTGAAATTAGCAGAGCAGCCGCAGCTGGAATTTCTTTGCCTCGCTGCCACCGCTCTGCGCTGGAACTCGATGCCCAGCCGGGCAAAAGTGTACAATCGCCAGTTCAATATCAGGCTCCGTATCAGGCACCATCCCAGCCTCTACCCCAAGCTGCATCGAGGAAAGCATGGCCGAGACCGCACCCTCCTATCGCTGCGCCATCTGCGACTGGATCTATGACCCCGCCAAGGGCGACCCCGACAGCGGCA
>JADGBD010000114.1:0-360 GCA_015231665.1 Gammaproteobacteria bacterium | reverse complement strand
CGCCACAAAGCCCCCCAGCAAGCCCGCCTGCAGCTGCCGCAAAGGACATCTCCGCTGGGGCGGACCTTTACCGCTGTGTCATCTGCGACTGGATTTACGATCCTGCCAAGGGCGATCCCGATGGCGGCATCCCCCCCGGCACCGCCTTTGAAGACATCCCCAACGACTGGCTCTGCCCGGTCTGTGGCGTCGGTAAGGCCGATTTTGAACGCATCGCCAAGGCCAAAGCTGCCGTCACCACGGCACCGAGCCTGCGCAGGCAAAAACCCCTGGTGATCATTGGCAGCGGCATCGCCGGCTACAGCCTGGCCAAGGAAATGCGCAAACGCGACCCCGGCCTGCCAATCACCATCCTCACCT
>JADGBD010000113.1:5281-6483 GCA_015231665.1 Gammaproteobacteria bacterium | reverse complement strand
GATCATGGGGCGAGCAGCTACCGGGGCGGCGCTACAACACCGCCCGCGGGAAAGAGCCCAGCACCTTGAACAGAGCCGCCCGCTGTTGCAGTTGTTGCAATGCTGCTGCCAGAGTCGGATCTTCCTCATGCCCCAGCACATCGACAAAAAACACATAGTCCCAAGCGCTGCGCCGTGACGGGCGGGATTCGATGCGAGTCATGCTGATGCCGTTTTCCGCCAGGGGCGCGAGCAGCTGATGCAGGGCGCCGGCCTCGTTGCGAGTGGACAGCAGCAGCGAAGTCTTGTCATTGCCGCTGGGGCCTACCCTCTCCCGGCCAATGACGAGAAAGCGGGTGGTGTTGGCCGGGTCGTCCTCAATATGGCTGTAGAGCCTGGGCACGGCGTAGATCTCGGCGGCGCTCTCCCCAGCAATAGCGGCCACCCCCTCGCCTTCCTGTGCCGCCAGCCTTGCCGCCTCGGCGTTGCTGGCTACGGCCACACGCTCGGCCTGGGGCAGATGGCGGTCCAGCCAGCTACGGCATTGGGCCAGCGATTGCTGGTGGGAATAGACCTTGTGCACCGCCGCCAGCTGGGTGCTTTGGCTGAGCAGATGATGATGGATGCGCAGCATCACCTCGCCGCAGATGCGCAGGGGCGAGTTGACGAAGCTGTCCAGTGTGTGGGCAACCACCCCCTCGGTGGAATTCTCCACCGGCGCCAGACCGTACTGGCAGCTGCCCGATTCCACCTCGCGAAACACCTCGGGGATGGAGGCCACCGGCCGCGCTTCGACCGCATGGCCAAACTGCTTGAACGCCGCCGCCTGGGTGAAGGTACCTGCAGGCCCCAGGTAGGCCACCTGCAGCGGCCGCTCCAGGGCCAGGCAGGCAGACATGATCTCGCGAAACAGCCGCGCCACCGTTTCATCCGCCAGGGGGCCGGGGTTGGTTGCCATCACCGAGCGCAGCACCTGGGCCTCACGCTCGGGGCGGTAGAAATTCACCTGAGGGTCCACCGCCTGCTTGATCCGCGCCACTTCCAGGGCACAGTCGGCACGCTGGCTGAGCAGGCGCAGCAGGTCCTGATCGATGCGATCAATCTGCTGGCGAACGGCGCTGAGTTCGTTGTCTGACATGGTCTAGATTCTTGGAGTCCGCAAATGAACGCGAATAAACACAAATAAACCGCAGATTACACGGATTGTCACAGATTAGGCAAAA
>JADGBD010000113.1:4018-5181 GCA_015231665.1 Gammaproteobacteria bacterium | reverse complement strand
TACTTCCCACAACCCAGGCAGCGCACCGAGAGCACGCCTTCTATGCCGGCCAGTTCGTCCAGCAGGCTCTGCTCCGGGGCCTTGTCCAGGTCCAGCAGGGTGACTGCCACTTCGCCGCGGGATTTGTTCAGCAGGTCGATGATATTGATGCCCGCCTTGCCCAAGTCGGTAGAGATCTGCCCCACCATGTTGGGCACGTTGCGGTTGAGAATCGCCAGGCGCACGCCACCGTTGCGTGGCAGGACGATTTCAGGGAAGTTGACCGCATTGCTGATGTTGCCGTTTTCCAGATACTCGCGCACCTGTTCGGCCACCATGATGGCGCAGTTGTCCTCGGCCTCCACCGTGGAGGCGCCCAGATGGGGCAGGCAAACCACACGGGGGTGGTTCTTGATCAGGTTGGTGGGGAAGTCGCAGACATAGGCATAGACCTTGCCGCTGTCCAGCGCCGGCAGCACCGCCGCGTCATCCACTATGCCGCCGCGGGCGAAATTGAGGATGACCACGCCATCTTTCATGATCTTCAAACGATCGGCGTTGATCAGGTTCGCCGTGGCCTCGATCAGAGGCACATGGAAGGTGATGAAGTCGGACTTGGACAGCAGGTCCTCGACGCTGTTGGCCTGCTGCACCGCGGCGTCCAGCTGCCAGGCGCCCTTGACCGTGATGCCGGGGTCGAAGCCCACCACCTTCATACCCAGGGCGATAGCGGCATTGGCCACGCGCACGCCAATGGCGCCCAGGCCGATCACCCCCAGGGTGCGACCGGGCAGCTCGTAGCCGCCGAAATTTTTCTTGCCCGCCTCGGTCTGCTTGTTGATGCTGGCGTCATCCCCTTCCAGGTTGCGAGCGAAATCCCAGGCCTGGGCGATGTTGCGGCAGGCCAGCAGCATACCGGCAATGACCAGCTCTTTCACCGCATTGGAATTGGCACCCGGGGCATTGAACACCGGCACGCCAGCGGCGGTCATTTTCTCCACCGGGATGTTGTTCACCCCAGCACCAGCGCGGCCCACCGCCTTGAGGGTCGGCGGAATCTCCATCTCGTGCATCTTGAACGAGCGCAGCAAAATGGCATCGGGATGGCTGATCTCTGAGGCCACCTCATAGCGCTCCCGCGGTAAACGCTCCAGCCCAACCACGGAAATATTGTTCAACGTCAA
>JADGBD010000113.1:2787-3918 GCA_015231665.1 Gammaproteobacteria bacterium | reverse complement strand
ATCAACCCTGGGTGCGTTCGAATTCGGCCATGTACTCCACCAGGGCATCCACGCCGGCTTCGGGCATGGCGTTGTAGATGCTGGCGCGCATGCCGCCTACCGAGCGGTGGCCCTTGAGGGTGGTCAGGCCGGCCTTGGTGGCACCTTCGAGGAAGGCCTTGTCCAGCTCGGCGTTGGCCAGGGTGAAGGGCACATTCATCCAGGAGCGGCAATCCGGGCGCACCGGGTTGGCGTAGAAATCCGAGCCGTCGATGGCGGCGTAGAGCTTCTGCGCCTTGCGCTGGTTGATCTCGGCCATGCCCGCCAGACCGCCCTGCCCCTTCAGCCACTGGAACACCAGGCCGGACAGGTACCAGGCATAGGTGGGCGGGGTGTTGTACATGGATTCGTTATCGGCGTGGATCTTGTAGTCGAACATGGTCGGTGTACCCGCCAGGGTCTGGCCGATGAGATCCTCGCGGATGATCACCAGGGTCAGCCCGGCCGGACCTATGTTCTTCTGCGCACCGGCGTAGATTAGGCCGAACTGGCTGACATCGATGGGCCGCGACAGGATGGTGGAGGACATATCCGCCACCAGAGGGATACCGTTGGTCTGCGGCACATAGCCGAACTCGACGCCCTCGATGGTCTCGTTGGGGGTGTAGTGCACATAGGCGGCATCGGCGCTGAGCTTGAGCTCAGTCTGCGCCGGGGCGTAGGTGAACTTGCCCTCGGCATCGGCAGAGTCCGCCGCTAGATTAACGCTACCGTAGCGCTTGGCCTCGGAGATGGCCTTTTTGCCCCAGGAGCCGGTCTTGATGTAGTCGGCCTTGCCCTTGTCGCCGAGCAGGTTCATCGGAATCATGGCGAACTGGCTGGAGGCGCCGCCCTGCAGGAACAGCACCTTGTAGTTGGCGGGGATGGCCATCAGCTCACGCAGATCGGCCTCGGCCTGGGCGGCGATGGACATGAACTCCTTGCCGCGATGGCTCATTTCCATCACCGACATGCCGGTTCCCTGCCAATCGGACATCTCATCCTGGGCCTGCTTGAGCACAGCTTCCGGCAACATGGCCGGCCCGGCACTGAAATTGAACACGCGCGACATCAGATTACCCCCTTGAATTGTTGTGATTTATTTAATTTGGT
>JADGBD010000113.1:0-2687 GCA_015231665.1 Gammaproteobacteria bacterium | reverse complement strand
TGCGTCCCAAAAGGCTTATTCCTCTTCGCCGCCGCTGGCATCAGCTTCGGCCTCGTCGCCCTCGCCTTCAAGCATTTCGATGCGTTCTATGCCGATCAGGCGCTCGTTTTTGCTCAGGCGGATCAGGGTGACGCCCTGGGTGTTGCGGCTGAGGCGGGAGACGTCGCTGACGCGGGTGCGCACCAGGGTACCGCCGTCGGTGATGAGCATGATTTCATCGCTCTCGTCCACCAGCACTGCGCCCACCTGATCGCCGTTGCGCTCGTTGGTGATCAGGGAGATCACCCCCATGGCACCGCGGCCCTTGCGCGGGAACTCTTCCACCGCGGTGCGCTTGCCGAAGCCCTGGGCGCTGACGCAGAGCACGTCGCGGCCGGGCTCGGCGATGATCAGGGAGATCACCCGCTGGCCTTCGCCCAGGCGCACACCGCGGACACCGGTGGCGTTGCGGCCCATGGCGCGCACCTCGGATTCGTGGAAGCGCACGGCCTTGCCGGCAGAGGTAAACAGCATGATGTCGCGTTCTCCATCGGTGATGCCGACGCCGATGAGTTGGTCGTCATCGCGCAGATCGACGGCGATGATGCCGGCGGTGCGCGGCCGCGAGAAGTCCTGCAGCGCGGTCTTCTTCACCGTGCCGGAGGCGGTGACCATGAACACGTAGCGGTCTTCCAGGTACTCGCGCACCGGTAGCACGGCGTTGATGCGCTCGCCCTCTTCCAGCGGCAGCAGGTTGACCATGGGCTTGCCACGGGCGTTGCGGCTGCCCTGGGGAAGTTCATAGACCTTGAGCCAGTAGCACTTGCCGCGACTGGAGAAGCAGAGGATGGTGTCGTGGGTGTTGGCGATGAACAGCTGCTCGACGAAGTCCTCATCCTTGGTGGTTGTGGCCTGCTTGCCGCGGCCGCCGCGCCGCTGTGCCTGATAGGTGTCCAGGGTCTGGGACTTGGCATAGCCCTGATGAGACAGGGTCACCACCACGTCTTCCTCGGTGATCAGGTCTTCCAGGGTCAAATCCAGGCGGTCGTGGATGATCTCGGTGCGGCGTTTGTCGCCAAATTGCTCGCGGATCGCCTCCAGTTCCTCGCGGATTACCTGCATCAGGCGTTCGACGCTGGAGAGAATCAGCAGCAACTCGGCGATGCGCTCGAGGATCTCGGCGTATTCGGCGAGGATCTTGTCCTTTTCCAGGCCGGTGAGCTTCTGCAGGCGCAAATCGAGGATCGCCTGGGCCTGCACCTCGGTGAGGCGATAGCCCTCCGGGGTCAGGCCGAAGCCCTCGGCCAGGTCCTCAGGGCGCGAGGCATCGGCACCGGCGCGCTCGAGCATGGTCTCCAGGGTGCCGGACTTCCACAACCGACCCACCAGGCCCTGCTTGGCCTCCGCCGGGCTGGCGGAGGACTTGATCAGCTCGATGATCTCGTCGATGTTGGCCAGGGCCACCGCCAGGCCTTCCAAGATGTGTGCCCGCTCGCGCGCCTTGCGCAGATCGAACAGAGTGCGACGGGTAACCACCTCGCGCCGATGGCGGAGGAAGTATTGCAGCATCTCACGCAGGTTGAGGATGCGCGGCCGGCCATCCACCAGGGCAACCATGTTGATGCCGAAGACATTCTGCATCTGGGTGTGCTGGAACAGGTTGTTCAGCACCACCTCGGCTACCTCGCCGCGGCGCAGCTCAATGACCATGCGCATGCCGTCCTTGTCGGACTCATCGCGCATCTCGCTGATGCCTTCGATTTTCTTCTCTTTGACCAGCTCGGCGATCTTCTCCAGCAGCTTGGCCTTGTTCACCTGATAGGGCAGCTCGCTGACGACGATGCGCTGGCGGCCGGAGTCCATCTCCTCGGTGTGGGTGCGGGCGCGCACATAGATGCGGCCGCGGCCGGTGTGATAGGCCTCATGGATGCCACGGGCACCGTTGATAAAACCAGCGGTGGGGAAATCCGGCCCGGGGATGTACTGCATCAGGCCATCGACGCCGATCTCCGGGTCTTCGATCATGGCGATACAACCGGCGATGATCTCATTGAGGTTGTGCGGCGGGATGTTGGTGGCCATGCCCACGGCGATACCGGCGGAGCCGTTCACCAGCAGATTGGGGTACTTGGCCGGCAGCACCGCCGGTTCGTGCTCGGAGCCGTCGTAGTTGGGCAGGAAGTCCACCGTCTCGCGGTCGATGTCCGCCAGCAATTCGTGGGCGATCTTGGCCATGCGCACTTCGGTGTAACGCATGGCAGCGGGGGCATCGCCATCCACCGAGCCGAAGTTGCCCTGGCCGTCGACGAGCATGTAGCGCATGGAAAAGGGCTGGGCCATGCGCACTATGGTGTCGTACACCGCAGTGTCGCCGTGGGGGTGATATTTACCGATGACGTCACCGACCACGCGCGCCGATTTCTTGTAGGCCTTGTTCCAGTCGTTGCCCAGCTCGCTCATGGCAAAGAGCACCCGGCGATGCACCGGCTTGAGTCCGTCACGCACGTCCGGCAGGGCACGGCCGACGATCACGCTCATGGCGTAGTCCAGGTAGGACTGCTGCATTTCGTCTTCAAGATTGACCGGGAGGACTTCTTTGGCAAATTCGCTCGTAGGGGCGGTCATGGAGGGGAAATGTCCTGAATCAGCTGTTTTATTTGATTTATTGAGCCGGGGATTCTAGCACAGACCGGCGGTGATGACAGTCT
>JADGBD010000112.1 GCA_015231665.1 Gammaproteobacteria bacterium | reverse complement strand
GAGTTGTTCGACCCGAACCTGGGCGTGGCCAAGGGTTGCGCGGAGCTGATGGGCAAGGCGCTGGGCGCTTTTACCGAACGCGTGGAGCTGGGCCTGTCGCACGACCAGGCGCTGGAGCTGCTGGATGCAGAGGATTAAGCCGCAGGAGCTGGCGATTCGGCGGCGAATGCGCGATGACTTTGAGTTTTATGCGCCGCGCTGCTTGACGATCCGCACCAAGAGCGGGGAGAAGAAGCCGTTTCGGTTGAATTCAGCCCAGCGGTATTTGCACCAGCGATTGGAAGATCAGCGCCAGCGCAAAGGAATGATCCGGGCGCTGCAGCTGAAGGGCCGCCAGCAGGGGGTTTCGACCTATGCCGAGGGCCGGTTTTATTGGCGAGTGACGCACTCGAAAGGGGTGCGGGCATTCATCCTGACCCATGAGCAGGAGGCGACGCATAACCTGTTCTCGATGGTCCAGCGCTACCACGATAACTGCCCTGCCCCATTGCGGCCATCAGTGCGCGCGTCCAACGCCAAGGAGTTGAGCTTCGACAAGCTGGACAGCGAGTACAAGCTGGGCACGGCAGGCACCAAGGGCGTGGGTCGGTCGAGCACGATTCAGTTGTTTCACGGCAGCGAGGTGGCATTCTGGCCGCACGCGGATACGCACCTGGCTGGGGTGCTGCAGGCGGTGCCGAATGAGCCGGGCACTGAGGTGTTGCTGGAGTCAACCGCCAATGGCGTTGGCGGTGTGTTTTACGACCTGTGGCAGGAGGCGGTGTCGGGCAAAGGGCGCTATGAGGCGATCTTCCTGCCCTGGTTCTGGCAGACGGAGTATCGGACCAAGCCGGATGCAGAGTTCCAGCGCACCGAGGAAGAACAGGAGCTAGCGAGACTGTACCAGCTGGATGATGCGCAGCTGACCTGGCGGCGGGACAAGATTCATGAGCTGAAAAGCCTTGATCTGTTCAAGCAGGAGTATCCCTGCACGCCAGAGGAGGCGTTTATCTTCTCAGGCAGGCAGGCATTTGAGCAGGTTTGGCTAGACGCCGCAGAGGGTGAGTGCTTCCTGCCGAAGTACCGGGCCGATGTGGACTTTGCCGCAGAGCGGTTGATCAAGCGAGCAGCAGGGGCGCTGCGGGTTTGGGATGAGCCTGCGCCAGGCCGGCGCTATGTGATTGGGGCTGACGTGGCGGAGGGCTTGGAGACGGGCGATTTCAGCTGCGCCGATGTGCTGGATTCGGTGACTGGCTATCAGGTGGCGCAGTGGCATGGCCATTGTGACCCGGATCATTTTGGGCGAATCCTGGCTCTGCTGGGCAAGCATTACAACCGGGCGTTGATTGGGGTGGAGCGGAACAACCACGGATTGGTGACACTGACGACGCTGCGCAACTCAGGCTATCCGAACCTGTATGCCCAACAAGACATAGAGCGGCGGTCAGAGGGCGTGGAGACGCGCAAGCTGGGATGGCTGACGACGAGCAAAAGCAAGTTCAAGATTATTGATCAGTTGGCGGCGGAGCTGCGCGACAAGACGCATGGGATTGCCTGCAAAGAGACGATTAGCGAAATGCGAACCTACGTGATCGAGGAAAACGGCAGCTACAACAGCAAGCCAGGCTGTCATGATGACCGGGTGATGGCGCGCGCCATTGCCGGCGAGGTGTTGATGAGCCAGCCGCGCAGTTGGCGGGTGGCCGCATGAGCGGGTTGTTGCCGGTGGTGCTGGGTAATCCGCCTGAGCCAAGCGAGGACGAGCTGCGCCAGCAGGAGGAGAAGGCGCGCTTTTCGGCGGACCAGATGGGGGCGAAGCTGACGCACCAGTTTGAGCAGTGGAAAGAGGCTAGGCGCGCCAAGGAAGATGAGTGGATTGAAGACCTGCGGGCCTATAACGGGATTGATTCCGAGGAGAGCTACAACCTATCTGATGTCTACGTGCATTTGACGCGAACCAAGGTGCAGGTGGCATTCGCTCGTCTGTCTGACCTGATGTTTCAAAGCGACAAGCACTGGGGCATTAAGCCGACGCCAAAGCCCAGGCTCAGTAAACAGCAGCGAACGGGCATAGCCTATATGCTGGCCCAGGCTACAGGGATGATGCCATCAGCGGAAGATGTGGAGAAGGTGGCGACGCAGGAGGCGGCGGCGAAAGCCGAGGCCATGGAGAAGGCAATGCACGACCAGCTGGTAGAGGCTGATTATGAGTCACTGATGAAAGTGGCGATTCTGGAGGCCTGTATTATCGGCAGCGGCGCGATCAAAGGCGTTACGGTCGGGGTGCGGTCGGATGAGAGCTGGGCGCAGGGGTCCGGCATGTGGGATGTGAAGTCGGAAGAGGTGCCGATTCCGGTGTTGTCGTCGGTGTCGGCGTTCGATCTGTACCCGGACCCGATGGCGACGACGGTGGACGAGTGCGAAGGTATCTTTGAGCGGCATGTGCTGCCGCGCCACAAGCTCAACGAGATGGCCGAGAAGTCACAGTTTGATATGGAGGCGCTGGGTGATGTGTTGCGCGGCTCGCCAAACGGCAATCACCGGGAACTGCAGCATGAGACTGACCGGCGGGTTATCTCTGGCATTACGGTAGTGGACGAGAACCTGGTGCCGCGGTTTGAGCTACTGGAATACTGGGGCTACCTGTCCGGCGCCGATCTGAAGGACTGCGGCTGCGAGGTGCAGAACGAGGATACGCTGTACTTGGCGAATATCTGGGTCTGCGGCGGCCGCACGCTCAAGGCCAAGCTGAGCAGACAAAAGCCGAGCGGTCAGCTGCCGTACCGGATTTTCCCCTATGAGCAAGTGCCTCATCAGTTCTGGGGCGTTGGCGTGGCTCGGCAGATGCGCGACAGCCAAATCGTGATGAACAAGGGTGTGCGCACGCTGCTGGATAACCTGGCGCTGTCGTCAGGCCCTCAGACCGAGGTGAACATGGCGCTGCTGGCGCCAGGTGAAGACCCGACCGACATGAAGCCGTGGAAAGTCTGGCTGCGCGATGGCGGAGATCCCGCTTACCCGGCGGTGCGCTTCTTCCAGCCTCAACCGATGCAGAACGCCGTGGCTGAGGTGATTGATATGTTCCGGCGCTTCGCCGATGAAGAAACCAATATGCCGAGCTACACCCACGGCCAGACAAGCCAGGGGCTGAATAAGACGGCCAGCGGCATGAGTATGCTGATGGGCGCGGCTAATGTGGCGATCAAGTCCATTGTGCGCAATATCGATACCTACCTGGTGCAGCCACTGATCGAGAGCCTGTACCACTGGAACATGCAGTGGAACGAGGATGAATCGATCAAGGGCGACATGGAGATTTATGCGCAGGGATCGACGGCACTGATTGCGAAAGAGGTGCAGTCCGAGCGGATGTTGCAGTTTGCGCAGATGACAGCGAACCCGATTGACCTGAATTTTGTGGACCGCTTGAAGATTCTGCGCTCGGTCGCCGAGAGCATGGATATTCAGCCGGACAAGGTATTGATTGATGAAGAACAGCTCCAGTTACAGCAGCAGCAACAGGCTTTCGCCGCAGGAGGCGCAGGCGGCTTTGCACCTGGCCAGACGCCCGGAATGGCGAACACTGGCGGAGTACCTTTCCCGGTGCAGGGACCGATGCAGGGATAACCTGGAGCTGGACGCCAACGAGGCCAGCGTAGAGCGCGAGCGCGGACGTTGTGACGTGTACCGCGAACTGCTCGACCTGCAGCAGGTAGCCACAGAGATTTTGAACGGTCGGACTCGCCGCTAGGCCCCGATCTGATTAACCCAGCGGACTCGCATAAGCCGGCATGAGCCGGTTTTTTTATGCCCCGCAAAAACCAAGAGGCGTGTATGGCAAAGGAACAATCCGAACAACCCGAATCCAACGACACCGATGGCGAGGCCTTGTGGCGGTCGATCTACCAGCCCGATGCGACGGACGATAATCCAGGCGAACAGCCAGGCAGCGACGACGCGGATAGTGAGGTGATTGATCTGCAAGAGAAGGACAAGCCGGAAGTTGCCAATGAGCCCCGTGAAAACGATTCGGCTCAGGAGCAAGAAGACGATCTGGACGGACTGACTTTGCAAAACGCGCAGGAGCGAATCAGAAACGCTCAGGCGCGAATGCACGCCGCCACCCAGGAGCTTGCCGAGATACGCAAGGCGATGGAGCCCCTGCAGCGCGAAAACGCGCAACTGCGTGGCGATATTCAGATGCTGCAACAAGAGGTGCAGCGGTTACGCCAGCCTCCCCCGGCGAGCGCTCAGGCGCCGGCGGATTCGGGGATTGACGATGACGACCTGAAAAGCGCCAAGGAGGAGTGGCCAGAGGTGGTGAACCCGCTATTGAAGCGGAACCAGCTACTGGAGGCCCGTCTGAAACAGATTGAGCAACAGGTGCAGGAGACTGTGACCGTGACTCAGGAGACGCAGCAGCGCAGCGCAGCAGAGGCGCATCAGCAAGCGATTCTCGCCAAGCACCCGGACGCCTTTGACCTGGCCGGCACCGATGACTTTCAAGGCTGGGTCTCTCGCCAACCGCCACTGGTGCGGCAGGTGGTAGAGACCGGCACAGCCCAAGACGTGATTTGGGTGCTGGATCAGTACAAGCAGCTGGTAGGCGCAGGCAACCGCCTGGAGCAGGCCCGCGAGGCCAGCACGCCGACCACGCCAAGGGCAAGACAGCAAACAACCCGTAGCGGCCCAAGATTCACCAGGTCACAGATCGAGGCCATGTCGCCGGAAGAATGGCGCCAGAACGAGGCCGAGATACTGAAAGCCATGGCTCAGGGCCAAATCGCTTAATTTTTCAGGAGCAATACCATGCCTACTTCTGTAGCACGCGTGGGCAGTAACCTGCCCAATGGGAACTTCATTCCCGAAATCTGGCATCGCATGATGCAAGACAAGTTTTATCCGAACTCTGTTCTGGATGAGATTGTAAACCGCAAGTACGAGGGCTCTATCTCGGGCCAGGGCTCTAAGGTCTATATCCGCCAGCGCCCGACCGTTGTGGTCAATGACTACGATGTGAACAGCGAGCTGAGCTACCAAGACCTGCAGGATGACAAGCTGGAGCTGGTGATCGACAAGTCCATCTCTTATGCCTTCAAGATGGATGACATCGACAAGGCCCAGGCCGACATCAATATCGTCCAAGAAACCACGGCCGATGCGGCGCAGCAAATGGCGACCAAGATCGACCGTGATGTGCTCGGCAGCACCTATGTGGATGCCACCACTGCACTGAGCAGCACGGCCGCTACGGCGACCAACGTGCTGGGCTGGATCGTGGATGCCATGACCGCGCTGGACGAGAAGAACGTGCCGATTGATGGCCGCTTTGTGGTCGTCCCGCCTTGGGTGCTGGGCAACATCATGAAGTCGGACCTCAAGGATGCGTCCATTGCTGGCGACTCCACCTCCATTCTGCGCAATGGCAAGGTGGGAACCATCGGCAATGCAACGCTCTATATGTCCAACAACCTGGCCACCGATGGCACCACCTGGAACTGCATTGCCGGAACCAAGCACGCCATTAGCTTTGCCAGCCAACTGGTGAAGACGGAGAACATCCGCCTGCAAAACACCTTTGGCGAGGCTATCCGCGGCCTGCGGGTGTACGGCTACAAGGTGGTCGTGCCGGACGCGCTGGTCCACATGCCGGCTACCAAGTCTTGATTTTTCGCCCCCTTCATGGGGGCTTTTCCATTTAGGAGCATAGTTCTATGGCTACTATCGATGCCTCTGCCAACGGGTCTGCGACTCTTGGCAATCCGCGCGTCTTGACTCAGGTCTTTGACGCATCTGAAAACAACCTGGCGCAAACCGAAACGGCCGGCGTTCTCAACATTCCTGCCAAGTGCCGGGTTCTGTATGTGTTCTGGGAAGTGCTGACCGTAGAAGGCGCTGCACGCAACTTCTCGATTGGTGACGGCACGGACCCGGACGGCTGGCTGACCACTACCACTGGCAACACCCTAGCCAACGGCGTCGCCAATGGCGCCTATGCCGTACTGACCGGCGCCTCTACCGGCGGCAAATACTACGCCGCAGCCGACCAGATCGATGTGATTGCAGATACCGCAGGCGGCCTGACCGGGCTGAAGCTGAAGGTTTCCGCGCTGATCGTGGATTTCTGAGTGAGTGAGTGACGACCCTGCCCCGCCATGCTTCGGTTTGGCGGGGCCTTTTTAGGAGTTGACCATGCGTGATTTCGATGAATTGGCGCTGATTCCCATCGAGGAAATGGACAAGGACGAACTGGAGCTGTTTGCCAAGCAGCAATACGGCGCAGACGTGGATAAGCGCAAAAGCCTGGAGAATCTGCGCGATCAGGTAAGCAAGCTGGCAGGACTAGGCCTGTCAAACAAAGCGGAGCCAGCAGCGCCAACAGGCCAGCCGGAATGGCTGAAAAATCCCACCAACGGCCGGGTGTTCAAGGCAACGCCATTGTTGCTACGCCGGACCGACCTGCTGCCCTGCGATGAGAGCGGGAGCTTGATCTAATGCCCACAGTCAAGGTCGTTGACCTTATTTCAAAGACACAGATTCTCCTCCAGGATGCGTCTGGTGTCCGCTGGCCTACCAGCGAGCTGCTTG
>JADGBD010000111.1 GCA_015231665.1 Gammaproteobacteria bacterium | reverse complement strand
GGTCCGGATCCTGGAACGCCTGTCCTACTTCTATTACGAAGAGTCCTGCGGCCAGTGCACCCCCTGCCGCGAGGGCACCGGCTGGCTGTATCGGGTGGTCAGCCGCATCGAGCAGGGCAAGGGCAGGGCGGAAGACCTGGCGCTGTTGGACGATGTCACCAGCAAGATCGCCGGTCGCACCATCTGCGCCCTGGGCGATGCCGCCGCCATGCCGGTGCAGGGCATGCTCAAGCACTACCGCGACGAGTTCCAGTACCACATCGACCACAAGAAGTGCCAGGTAGCTGTCTGAGCCTGATGAAAACCAGAGAACAAGCATGACCGACGAGACACTGGTAAGCATTGAAGTCGATGGCCGCGAGCTGAAAGCGCGGCCGGGCGCCATGCTCATCGAGGTGACCGATGCCAACGGCATCAGCATCCCGCGCTTCTGCTACCACAAAAAACTTTCCATTGCCGCCAACTGCCGCATGTGCCTGGTGGAGGTGGAAAAGGCACCCAAGCCGCTGCCCGCCTGCGCTACCCCGGTGGCCGAGGGGATGAAGGTGCACACCAAATCGCCCCTGGCCCTGGCGGCGCAGAAGGGCACCATGGAATTTCTGCTGATCAATCACCCGCTGGACTGCCCGATCTGTGACCAGGGCGGCGAGTGCGAGCTGCAGGATCTGGCCATGGGTTATGGCTCCGATGTATCCCGCTATGTCGAGGCCAAGCGCGTGGTCAAGGACCCGGACCTGGGGCCGCTGGTGGCCACCGATATGACCCGCTGCATCCACTGCACCCGCTGCGTGCGCTTCGGCGCAGAGATCGCCGGGGTGCGCGAGATGGGCGCCACCGGCCGTGGCGAGCACATGAAGATCGGCACCTACGTGCAGCACAGCGTCGATTCCGAGCTGTCCGGCAATATCATCGACGTCTGCCCGGTGGGTGCGCTCACCTCCAAGCCTTTCCGTTTTCGCGCCCGCGCCTGGGAGCTGCAGGAATACCCCAGCATCGCCTGTCACGATGGCGTTGGCTCCAATCTGGCCATCCATGTCCGCCGCAATCAGGTGATGCGCGTGGTGCCGCGGGACAACGAAGCGGTCAACGAGTGCTGGATCTCCGACCGCGACCGCTTCAGCTACGAGGCGCTCAATGCCGACGAGCGCCTGCCCCAGCCCATGCTCAAGCAGAACGGCCAGTGGCGCCCCATCGACTGGCAGAGCGCACTGAACAAGGCGGCTGAAATCCTCAAACAGGCCGGCGGCTCGCTGAATACCCTGGTTTCGCCCAATGCTACGGTCGAAGAACTTTACCTGGCGCAGAAGCTGACCCGTGGCCTGGGCAGCAACCGCATCGACCATCGCCTGAGCCAGGCGGATTTCCGCAACGATGACAACTCGAGCCTGCGCTGGCTTGGCTTGCCCATCGCCGAGCTGGAACAGCAGCAAGCGGTGCTGGTGATCGGCGGCAACCCGCGCAAGGATCAGCCCCTGCTGGGCCATCGCCTGCGCAAGGCGGCCCTCAATGGCGCGGCCATCGGCTACATCAACCCTTGCCGCTTTGAGCTCAATTACGCTGCCGAGCAGCTGGTGACCAGCCCGGCGGGCATGGTCAAGGCCCTGGCCGGGGTGGCCAAGGCCCTGGGTGTTTCGGCTGACCTGGTCAAGGATGCGATTGAATCCCCAGCCACCAAGGCCCTGGCCGAGCAACTCAAATCCGCCGAAAAGGCCGCCGTGTTGCTGGGCAATCTGGCCAGCAGTCATCCCGATTTTGCTGTGCTTGAGAGCTTGGCCGCTGCCATCGCCGAGAATGCAGGCGCCCGCCTGGGTCATCTGCCTGCTGCCGCCAATGCGGTTGGCGCTCAGCTGGCCGGTGCCCAGCCCAATCGCCTGCCCGGCGGCAAACCCAATACGCAAACCGGCGCCCACTGCGCCCAAATGCTGCAGGACAAGACTGGCACCAGCTTGGTCCTGGGTCTCGATCCACTGCTTGACCTGGCCGACCCCTGCGCCGCTGCCGAGCTGTTTGGCGCAGGCCCAGTGATAGCCCTGAGCGCCTTTGTCAGCCCCAGCCTGCACCAGTTGGCGGATCTGCTGCTGCCCATCGGCTGGTTTGCTGAAAGCTCCGGCACCCTGGTCAATGCCCAAGGGGATTGGCAGAGCTATGCCGGCGCCGTCAGCCCCCAGGCTGAGGCCCGCCCGGCCTGGAAGGTGCTGCGGGTGCTGGGCAATCTGTGCAATCTCGACGGCTTTGAGTTCAACAGTAGCGAGGAGGTGCTGGCGGAGCTGAAAGCGGCCTGTGCTGAAACCCAGTTGAGCAATGTCATCAACCAGTCATGCAACAGCAGCCAGTTCAACGACGGCCCCCTGACCCGCATCGGCTACTACCCCATTTATGCCAGTGACATGGCGGTGCGCCTGGCGCCCTCGCTGCAGCGTTCGGCAGATGCCCGCCAGGGTCGCCTGCTGCGCCTGAATGCCAAGACGGCAGCCAGCCTGGGCTTGAAACCGGGCGCCAATGCCGTAATCAATCAGTCCGGCCGGCATCTGGAGATGGTCCTGGCCTTGGATGAGGGCGTGCCGGATCAGTGCGCGCTGATCCCCGCCGGGGTGCCCGGCAGCGAAGCCCTGGGTCCCCTGTTCGGCCCTGTAAAAATCGAGGTGTGACGGGATGGATGCAGTGCTGAACATCTGGAGCTACATCACCACCGAGCTGCCCCTGCTGGGCATACTGCTCAAGATCACGGTGATCATGCTGCCGCTGATGATCCTGGTGGCCTATTACACCTGGGCCGAGCGCAAGGTTATCGGCTACATGCAGGTGCGCATCGGTCCCAACCGGGTCGGCTTTTTCGGCATGCACCTGCTGGGGTTGGGTCAGCCCATCGCCGATGCGGTGAAGCTGATGTTCAAGGAGATCGTCATACCCACCAAGGCCAGCCCCTTGCTGTTTCTCATCGCCCCCATGCTGACCCTGGGCCCGGCGCTGGCGGCCTGGGCGGTGTTTCCCTTCGATGAGGGCCTGGTGCTGGCGGATGTCAACGCCGGTCTGCTGTATCTGCTGGCGATGACCTCGGTGGGGGTGTACGGCATCATCATCGCCGGCTGGGCCTCCAACTCCAAATATGCCCTGCTCGGTGCCATGCGCTCGGCGGCGCAGGTGGTCAGCTATGAAATCGCCATGGGCTTTGCCCTGGTGGGCGTGCTGGTGGCTGCCGGCAGCCTCAATCTGGGGCAGATCGTGCAGGCGCAGAGCGGCTCGCTGCTGCACTGGTTCTGGCTGCCGCTACTGCCGCTGTTTGTCATCTACTTCATCTCCGGCGTGGCCGAGACCAACCGCGCCCCATTCGACGTGGCCGAGGGTGAGTCGGAGATCGTCGCCGGCTTCCATGTGGATTACTCCGGCATGGCCTTCGCCGCCTTCTTCCTTGGCGAATACGCCAACATGATCCTGATCTCGGCGCTGAGCGCGCTGATGTTCATGGGCGGCTGGCTGTCACCCTTCCAGGGCACCTTCCTGGAACCGGCCTTTGCCTGGGTGCCGGGCTTTTTCTGGCTGGTGCTCAAGACTTTTGTCTTCATGTTCCTGTTCCTCTGGTTCCGCGCCACCTTCCCGCGCTACCGCTACGACCAGATCATGCGCCTGGGCTGGAAGGTGTTCATTCCGATCACCATCGTCTGGATTCTTCTGGTGGCGCTGGCGGTGGTCTATCAGCTGCCCTGGTGGTTTGACTGAGGCCCGCCATGTTGAAAGCACTCACCCATAGCATCAAAAGCCTGTTCCTGCTGGAACTGTTCAAGGGACTGGGCGTAACCGGGCGCTATTTCTTCCGCCCCAAGTTTACCGTGCAGTATCCGGAGGAGAAGGCGCCGGTATCGCCGCGCTTCCGTGGCCTGCACGCCCTGCGCCGTTATCCCAACGGAGAAGAGCGCTGCATCGCCTGCAAGCTGTGCGAGGCGGTCTGCCCGGCGCTGGCGATCACCATCGAGGCGGAACCGCGCGAGGACGGCTCGCGCCGCACCAGCAAGTACGAGATCGACCTGTTCAAGTGCATCTACTGCGGCTTCTGTGAGGAATCCTGCCCGGTGGACTCCATAGTGCTGAGCCGCATCTACGAGTACAGCATGGAGCAGAACAGCGAGCGGGTCATCGACAAACAGCGACTGCTGGCCATAGGCGAGCAATACGAAGCCCAGCTGGCTGCCGACCGCGCCGAGCAGGCCAAGTACCGTTAAGCTGAAACCAATGACTGAGATAATGGGACGCAGAGATCGCAGAGAAGCGCAGAGGCCGCTGAGTTTTGATGTGGGGCTTTCCAGGCTTGCTCCTGCTCAATTTGAGGGCTGGCTCGATCTGGTCAGGGATG
The DNA here is from genome assembly GCA_015231665.1 of Gammaproteobacteria bacterium. Taxonomy (GTDB): domain Bacteria; phylum Pseudomonadota; class Gammaproteobacteria; order Chromatiales; family Chromatiaceae; genus Magnetovirga. Next base: position 2,220 of record JADGBD010000111.1, on the reverse strand, counting down.
GTTGCTTTGAGGTTTTACTTTCTCTGCGTTCTTTGCGCTCCTTTGCGTCCTCTGCGTCCCTTTTTGGTTGCGGAACTGTTGATTTAGGCTAAGGCAAGACATTCATGTCCTACGAAAAGATGATTTTCTATGTGGTTGCGGCCCTGCTGGTGTTTTCTGCCAGCATGGTGATCCTGCGCCGCAATCCGGTGCATTCGGCGCTGTTTCTGGTGTTTGCCTTCTTCCAGTCCGCCATTCTCTGGATGCTGCTGGAGGCGGAGTTCCTCGCCATTACCCTGGTGCTGGTCTATGTGGGTGCGGTGATGGTGTTGTTTTTGTTCGTCATCATGATGCTGGACATTGACGTGGCGGCCATGCGTGCCGGGTTTATTCGTTATGTCTGGCTCGGCGGTGTCATTGCCGCAGTGATGCTGGTGGAGATGGTGCTGGTGGTGGGGCCGGCCCGTTTTGGCCTGGAGCACTACCCCAAGCCACAGCCGAGCGCGGCGGACTACGCCAATACCGAGGCCATAGGTCAGCAGCTTTATACCACCTACATGTACCCCTTCGAGATCGCGGCGGTGATCCTGCTGGTGGGCATAGTCGCCGCCATCGGCCTGACCCTGCGCCGGCGGCCGGAGAAGAAGACCCAGAACATCAGCAGACAGCTGCAGGTGAAGCGCGAAGAGCGCGTGCGCCTGGTCAGCATGGATGCGGAGGATTGATGCTGTGCTAGCCCTGTCCGACTACCTGATCCTCAGCGCCATCCTGTTTTCCCTGAGCATTGCCGGTATCTTTCTCAATCGCAAGAACCTGCTGATTCTGCTGATGTGCGTCGAGCTGATGCTGCTGGCGGTGAACATGAACTTCATCGCCTTCTCCCATTTCCTCGGCGATCTGTCCGGGCAGATCTTTGTCTTCTTCATCCTCACCGTGGCAGCGGCGGAGGCGGCCATAGGTCTGGCCATTCTGGTGGTGCTGTTCCGCAACAAGCGCAGCATCAATGTCGATGACATTGGCACTCTCAAGGGCTAGGCCTAAGCAGATGAATAGATTGATTAAAAATTCAGGACGCAGAGTGCGCGGAGAAGCGCAGAGCACGCGGAGTTTGTTTAACACGGATTCTGCTGGCTGCTGTACTTGGCAGGCCCGAGCAGGCGTTCGGAGTTCCCAGATGCCGTTCTCCAAAATACTCTGCGATCTCCGCGCTCCTTTGCGGTCTCTGCGTCCTTTGTCTAATCAAGGCTAGGGGAGGGCAGATGGAAGCGATTTACCTGACAATCGTGCTGGCGCCCCTGATCGGTGCCATCCTGGCCGGCCTGTTCGGCAAACAGATCGGCCGTGCCGGAGCCCATTGGGTGACCATTCTCGGCGTTGGTCTGTCCTGCCTGCTGTCGCTCTACACCTTGAAGCTGTTCATCTTCAACGACCAGCCGGTATTCAATCAGGCGGTTTACACCTGGATGATCAGCGATGGCCTGCGCTTTGAGGTGGGCTTTCTGGTGGACCGCCTGACGGTGATGATGATGTCGGTGGTGACCTTTGTCTCGCTGATGGTGCACATCTACACCATCGGCTACATGCACCACGAGGAGGGCTATCAGCGCTTCTTCAGCTACATCGCCCTGTTCACCTTCTCCATGCTGATGCTGGTGATGTCCAACAACTTCCTCCAGCTGTTCTTTGGCTGGGAGGCGGTGGGCCTGGTGTCTTATTTGCTGATCGGCTTCTATTACAAGCGTGAGACCGCCATCTTCGCCAATATGAAGGCCTTTCTGGTCAATCGCGTCGGTGACTTCGGTTTCATCCTCGGCATTGCCGCCGTGGCCATGTATTTCAACAGCCTGGACTATGCCGAGGTGTTCGCCCAGGCTGGCGCCCATGCCGATACCCAGGTGCAGATCTGGGGTGATGCCAGCTGGTCGCTGATGACCCTGATCTGCATCCTGCTGTTCATCGGCGCCATGGGCAAGTCGGCGCAGGTGCCGCTGCACGTCTGGCTGCCAGATTCCATGGAAGGCCCGACGCCGATCTCGGCCCTGATCCACGCCGCCACCATGGTCACCGCCGGTATCTTCATGGTGGCGCGCATGTCGCCGCTGTATGAAATGTCGGAGACGGCGCTGAGCTTTGTGCTGATCATCGGCGCGACCACCGCCTTCTTCACTGGCCTGATTGGCCTGGTGCAGAATGACATCAAGCGGGTGGTGGCCGTTTCGACCCTGTCCCAGTTGGGCTACA
>JADGBD010000110.1 GCA_015231665.1 Gammaproteobacteria bacterium | reverse complement strand
GCGTCCTCGAACTATGGCTTGACCCCGTACTCGGCTCTGTAGGCCTGGATCTTGGCCAGGTTGTCGCTTTCGCCCTTTTCTTCCAGGTATTCGGCCAGTTGCTCGAGCTTGACGATGCTGATCACGGGGATGCCGAAGTCCTGCTCCACTTCCTGGATCGCCGAGCGCTCACCCTTGCCGCGCTCCTGGCGGTCGAGGGCTATGACCACCCCGGCGGGCTTAGCGCCCTGGGCGGCGATGATGTCCATGGATTCGCGGATGGCAGTGCCGGCGGTGATGACGTCGTCGATGATCAGCACCCGCCCCTGCAGGGCATGGCCGACGATATTGCCGCCCTCGCCGTGGTCCTTGGCCTCCTTGCGGTTGAAGGCGTAGGGCAGGTCGCGCTGGTGCTGCTCGGCCAGGGCGGCAGCGGTGACCGCGGCGAGGGGAATGCCCTTGTAGGCCGGGCCGAACAGCAGGTCGAAGGCGAGACCGGAATCGACGATGGCCTGGGCGTAATAGCGCCCCAGTCTGGCCAGGCAGGCGCCGGTGTTGAACAGGCCGGCGTTGAAGAAATAGGGGCTGACGCGGCCCGATTTGAGGGTGAATTCACCAAAGCGCAGAACGCCGATACCGAGGGCAAAGTCGAGGAATTCACGTTGATAGGGATGCATGGGCTTCTCCGGCTGGCTCAAGGGGCGTCCATGATACTCCCAGAACGGCGCTGGCCGTATAATCGGCCCGCACCGTTGCGGTGAGCCAGCCGATTGAGATGCCATGACCTCCAGCCAACCCCGCTCCGGGGCTTCATTGCTCAGGACCATTTTCAGCGGCCGCATGCTGGTGAGCCTGCTTATGGGGTTTGCCTGCGGCCTGCCGCTGCTGCTCACCGGCTCGGTGTTGCAGGCCTGGATGAAGCAGGAGGGAGTGGACCTGGGCACTATCGGCCTGTTTGCCCTGGTGGGCCTGCCCTACACCCTCAAGTTTCTCTGGGCGCCGGCGTTGGATCGCTTCACCCCGGCGCTGCTGGGACGGCGGCGCGGCTGGCTGATGCTGGCCCAGCTGGGCTTGATGGCGGCGCTGGTGTTGCTGGCCTTCAGTCAGCCGGCCACCAGCCCCTTGTCGGTGGCCCTGGCGGCCCTGCTGGTGACCTTTTTCTCCGCCACCCAGGACATAGTGGTGGATGCCTACCGGCGCGAGTCCCTGGCCGATGAGGAACTGGGGCTGGGCTCATCCCTCTACGTCAACGGCTATCGCATCGGCATGCTGCTGGCCTCCGGCGGCGGGCTGATTCTGGCGGACTTCATCAGCTTCCGTCAGGTCTATCTGCTGATGGCGGGCTTCATCCTCATCGGCGTGCTCACCACCCTGTTCGCCCCTGAGCCCGAGGCCCACGCGGGTCGCCCGCGCACCCTGATGGAGGCGGTGGTGCAGCCCTTTGTCGAGTATTTCAGCCGCTCCCATGCCCTCAGCCTGCTGCTGTTCATCCTCCTCTACAAGATCGGCGACTCCATGGCCAACCACATGACCACACCGTTTTTTCTCGATATGGGCTTCACCAAGTCGGAGATCGGTGCGGTGGTCAAGCTGTTCGGATGCTGGGCCACCATCGGCGGCGGCCTGCTCGGTGGGGTGATGATGCTGCGCCTGGGTATTTACCGCTCCCTGTGGATCTTCGGCATTCTCCAGGGGGTATCCACCGCCGGTTTTTCCCTGCTTTATCTGTTCGGCTACAGTCTCAGCGGCCTGGCGGCGGTGGTGGCCTTCGAGAACCTGGCCAGCGGCATGGGCACCGCCGCCTATGTGGCCTTCATGGGCAGCCTGACCAACAAGAAATTCACCGCCACCCAGTATGCCCTGCTGTCCAGCCTGATGGGGGTGCCGCGGGTGATCGCTGCCACCCCCACCGGCTACATGGCCGAGGCCATGGGTTGGTTTGGCTTTTTCATTTTCTGTGCCCTCATCGCCCTGCCGGGAATGCTCCTGCTGACCTGGCTGCGCCGGCGCAATGCCCTTTGAGCCAGCTTGCGCTGGGGGCAAAAAGGACGCAGAGTGCGCAAAGCAGCGCGGAGATCGCAGAGTTGTAATGGGTTGTTTGGTTACGAGTCCCCAGTCCCGAGTCCCGAGTCCCGAAGTGGCTATGAGATAACTCATCCAAGATATTTAGTGATAGTGATATGAAAGACGTTTTCGTCGCGCGGCAGGCGATTTATGACCGCAAGAGTCAGGTTTTTGCCTATGAACTGCTCTACCGCGCCGGGCTGGATAACCGCGCCGAGTTTCCCGATGCCCTGAGCGCCACCACCGAGGTGCTGCTCAACAGCTTCATGGAGATTGGCCTGGACAATCTCGCCGGCGGCAAGCGCGTCTTTGTCAATCTGCCCCAGGGCTTTTTCACCGAGCTGCCGCCGATCCCCTTCGACAACGACCGCATTGTCCTTGAGTTGCTGGAAGACCTGGAGGTCAACGACCAGCTCTGTCAGGCGGTGGCCAAGCTCAAGTCCGAGGGCTTTACCATCGCCATCGATGACTATCTGTTCGAGTCCAAGTGGGAACCTTTGCTGCAGTTCATCGACATCATCAAGGTGGAGATACCCGGCCTCACCGAGGAGCAATTGCGCCAGCGCATCGGCGGGCTCAAGCAGAAGGGCCTGACCCTGCTGGCGGAGAAGATCGAGACCCTGGAGGTTTACGAGCTCTGCCGGGAGCTGGGTTTTGATCTGTTTCAGGGCTTCTTCTTCTCCCGCCCCAACATAGTTCAGGGGCGCAAGCTCGACGACAATCAGATGGTGGTGCTGCGCCTGCTTGAACGCCTCAACGACCCCGAGGCGAGTATGGACGACGTCGAACGCCTCATCAGCCAGGATGCGGCGCTGAGTTTCAAGGTCCTGCGTCATGCCAACTCCGCCTCCATGGGGCTGTCGCGCAAGGTGGACAGCATCCGCCGCGCCATCGTCCTCATGGGTCTGCAGAAGATCCGCGTCTGGGCCAGCCTGATGGCCATGTCCGGGATCAAGGGCAAGTCCACCGAGGTCATAGTCCTGGCCCTGATCCGTGCGCGCATGTGCGAGGCCATGGCACGGGAGTCGGGTTACCTCAACCCGGACAGCGCCTTCACCATCGGCCTGTTCTCTATGCTCGATGTCCTGCTGGATCAGCCGCTGGAGGAAATACTCGCCAAGCTGCCCCTGGCCAACGAGGGGAAGGAGGCCATTCTCGAGCACAAGGGCAGCGGCGGCGCCCTGCTCGAGTGCACCATCGGCCACGAGCACCACGACTGGCAGAAGATGAGCCTGACCGGCATCGAGGATCAGCGCCTTCAAGAGCTCTACTGGGATGTGGTCGGCCAGGTCTGGCATAGCGGCCTGGTTTAGGGCTGAATTGCGCGCCGACCGCGCCCCGGGTCGTGGAGATCGTGAATGCCTGGAGTTGAAATTTCCCCAACCGCCCCAATCTGCACCGGCCTATGCATACCCTGATTCAAGCGCAACAACTGCAAAGACGCTACGGCAACCACCTGGCGGTGGATGGGCTGGATATCGAGCTGTGTCGTGGCGACATCCTCGGCTTTCTCGGCCCCAATGGCGCCGGCAAGTCCACCTGCATGCGCATGCTCACCGGCAACCTCGCACCCCATGGCGGGCGTATTCTCATCGATGGTCTGGACCTGCTGGAGCAGCCGCTGCAGGCCAAGCGCAACCTGGGTTATCTGCCGGAGACGCCGCCGGTGTATCGGGAGATGCAGGTGGACGAGTACCTGCAGTTTGCCGCCCGCCTCAACGCCATTCCCAAGGCCGACTGTGCCCGGGCGGTGGATCGGGCCAAGCAGCGCTGCGGTCTGGGGGATGTGGGGCGGCGCCTGATCGGCAACCTCTCCAAGGGCTATCAGCAGCGGGTGGGCATAGCCCAGGCGATCATCCACGACCCCATGGTGGTGGTGCTTGATGAGCCCACCGTCGGCCTGGACCCCAACCAGATCCGCGAGATCCGCAGCCTGATCCGCGAGCTGGGCGAGGCCCACAGCGTCATCCTCTCCACCCACATCCTGCCCGAGGTGCAGAGCATCTGTAACCGGGTGCAGATCATCAACCAGGGCCGCACTGTTTACAGCGACCGTCTCAGCCAGGCCGAGGCAGCGGTGGAGACCCTGCAGCTTCGCCTGCAGCATCCGCCGGGTTTGGCAGACCTGCTGGCGCTGCCGGGGGTGGATGCGGCGGAGGAGATCAGCCAGGGCCATTTCCAGCTGCGTCTAGCGGCCGATGCGCAGATCCCGGCGCTGGCTCAGCGGGTGGTCGAGCACGGCTGGGGTCTGGCCGCGCTGATCCCGCAACAGCGCACCCTGGAGCAAATCTTTGTCGAACTCACCGCCGGGGAGGTCCAGGCATGATCCGCGTCATCGCCGCCAAGGAGCTGCGCCTGCTGTTCCTCTCGCCCCTGGCCTGGAGCCTGCTGGGGGTGTTGCAGCTGATTCTGGCCTGGATTTTTCTGATCCAGCTGGATCAGTTCATCCAGCTGCAGCCGCGCCTGGCGGGTATCGAGGGCGCACCGGGGCTGACCGATCTGGTGGCCGCGCCCCTGCTCGGCTCCGCCGGCACCTTTCTGATGCTGTTCATGCCCCTGCTGTCGATGCGCCTGTTCAGCGATGAATACCGCAATGGCACCTTCAGCATGCTGCTCACCGCGCCGGTGTCCATGACCCAGATCGCCCTGGGCAAGTTCTTCGGCCTGCTCGGTTTTCTCGCCGTGGCCCTGCTGCTGAGCCTGCTCATGCCGCTGTCTTTGAGCCTGGGCGGCAGTCTTGACTGGGGCAAGCTGGCGGCGGCCTTTCTTGGTTTGAGCCTGATGGTGGCCGCCTTCAGCGCCATCGGCCTGTGGCTTTCCAGCCTCACCAGCCAGCCGGCGGTGGCGGCCATCTCCACCTACGGGGTGCTGCTGTTTTTCTGGATCATCAATCTGGCGGCGGAGACCAATGAGGAGTCCAGCCAGCTGTTTCAATGGCTGTCCCTGCAAAGCCATTACCAGACGATGATGCAGGGCCTGGTGAAAAGCGAGGACTTGATCTACTACGCCCTGGTGATCCTCGCCTTTCTCCTGCTGGCGATTCGTCAGCTGGACAACCGCCGGCGGGAGGCCTGAGGGATGAATTCGACGGCTTGGCTCAATCGCCTCAATGGCTTGATCTTTTATCTCTTGCTGACCTCGGTGGTGGGTCTGGCCGGCTGGCTCAGCACCCAGTACAGCAGCCAGTGGGACTGGACCGCCGGTGGCCGCAACAGCCTGGCGCCGGCCTCGGTGGCGGTGCTCCAGCGCCTGCAGGGGCCGCTGCAGATCAAGGCCTTTGCCCAGGACAACGGCCTGCTGCGCGCGCCGATCCGCGATCTCATCGGCCGCTACCAGCGCCACAGCGACCAGATCGAGCTGAGCTTTATCGACCCCGACCGCGAGCCCGAGCTCACCCGCAAGCTCGGCATCACCCGCGCCGGCGAGTTGCTGCTGGAATACCAGGGCCGCAGCGAAAACCTCAGCCAGATCAGCGAGGAGGCACTGACCAACGCCATCCAGCGTCTGGCCCTGGGTGGTGAGCGCTGGATTGGCTTTGTCAGCGGCCACGGCGAGCGCAATCCCGAGGGTCAGGCCAACCATGACCTCGGTAGCTTTGCCGCCGAGCTCGGGCGCAAGGGCTATCAGATTCGCCGCATCAACCTCACCGAGGACTCGGACATGCCGCGCAATCTCAGCCTGCTGGTGATTGCCGGCCCGCGGGTGGCGCTGCTGCCCGGCGAGCTGTCGCTGATCGAAAAATACGTCGAGGAAGGCGGCAACCTGCTCTGGCTGATCGACCCCGAACCCCTGCAGGGCCTGGAAGCCCTCGCCCAGCAGCTGGGCCTGAGCCTGCTGCCGGGCAAGATCGTCGATATCAACGCCTACGCCCTCGGCATCGAGGACCCGGCGGTGGCCCTGATCACCCAGTATCCCGGCCACCCGGCGGTGCGCGGGATGGATCAGATCAGCCTCTTCCCCCATGCCGCCGCCCTGGAGCTGGCCGCCCCCGAGGGCTGGGAGGCCCAGCCCCTGCTGCAGACCCTGGATCGCACCTGGAACGAGACCGGGCCGATTGAGGGCGAAATCCGCCCCGATGCGGAGGCTGGCGAGCGTCCCGGGCCGCTGGATCTGGGGCTGGCGATGGAGCGCAAGCAGGGCGAGAAGACACAAAAGCTGGCGCTGATCGGCGATGGGGATTTCCTCGCCAACGCCTATCTGGGCAACGGCGGCAACCTCAATCTGGGCCTGAATCTGATCCGCTGGCTCAGCGGCGACGAGCAGTTGCTCGACATCCCCGCCAAGACCGCGCCCGATCTGAGCCTGGAGCTGAGCGAAACCGCCGGCGGCCTGCTCGGCCTGGCGTTCCTGTTCCTGCTGCCTCTGGGCCTGATTGGCACCGGCTTTGTCATCTGGTGGCGGCGGCGGAATTTATAGCGACCAGCGATCAGCTGGTCGCTGAAAGCTGACCGCTGGCGGCTGAACGCTGGAGGCTTAAAATCTGTAACATTGTGTAGAGATCGGCGCGGATAGCCAGGCGCTTTTTGATGA
>JADGBD010000109.1 GCA_015231665.1 Gammaproteobacteria bacterium | reverse complement strand
CGCACCTTGGTTGCCTGCGGTACGGCGGCGGGGATTGCCGCCTCCTTCAATACGCCGCTGGCGGGGGTGTTCTTTGCCCTGGAAGTGGTGATGATGGAGTACAGCGTGGCCAGCTTCATGCCGGTGATTCTGGCAGCGGTGTCGGCCACCGCCCTGTCTCACGGGCTGTTTGGCGATGTGGCGGCGTTCCAGATTCCACCGCTGAATCTGCAGGTGCTCGCCGAGCTGCCCTGGATCATCGGCCTGGGCCTGCTGGTGGGCACGGTCGCGGCGCTGTTCAATCGGCTGGTGCAGGGGGTTGCGGGGCGTGCCCGGTCGCTGCCGATGACGGCGCGCATGTTGCTGGCGGGGGTCTTGATGGGCTTGGCGGGGATGCTGATGCCGGAGGTGATGGGGATTGGCTACGACAGTGTCGATGCCATCCTCCTCGGTCAGTTTGGCCTGATGGCCTTGCTTGGGCTGTTGGTTCTCAAGCTGTTGGCGACCTCCGCCTGCATCGGCCTGGGGGTGCCCGGGGGAGTGATCGGCCCGGTGCTGTTTCTCGGCGCTTGTGTCGGTGGGCTTGGCGGGCTGCTGCTCAGCCGGTTTTTTGGGATTGAGACTGACCCGGGCTTTTACGCCCTGCTGGGCATGGGGGCGATGATGGGTGCGAGCCTGCAGGCGCCTCTGGCGGCGCTTACGGCCATGCTGGAGCTGACCCAGGCGCAAGGGGTGATCCTGCCCGGCATGCTGGCCATAGTGGTGGCGTCCCTCACCGCGAGCCAGTTGTTCAAGCAGGAGTCTCTGTTTCTCGGCATGCTCAAGGCCAATGGCCTGGATTATGCTGCCAGCCCGGTGATGCAGGCCCTGCGCCGCTCAGGGGTTGCCAGCGCGATGAACTCCCGTTTTGTGCGGGTGGAGCAGCAGCTGGGGGCTCCCGCTGCGCGCTTGCTGCTGGAGTCTCAGCCGGAATGGCTGCTGGTGGAGCAGCAGGGTAGCCCCGGCTTCATCTTGCCGGCGGTGGACCTGGCCCGCCATTTGGCTGAGCAGACCGACGCAGAGTTGATGGAAGCAGAGGGGGCGGACGCCGGCATCGATCTGGCAAGTATCCCCGCACGCCGCGAACAGCTGGTTGGGGTGGATGTGAACGCCAGCCTGCAGGAAGCCTGGGAGCTGCTTCAGGACAGCGGTGTTGATGCACTTTATGTCAAGAGAAACCTGGCGAATGGGGGCCAGCGGGTGTATGGGGTGCTGACTCGGGAGCGAATCAAGTCGGCCTACAGGAGCCCCTGAGCGCCAGTTGAGTTGATAATTATCAAAGTAGAATAGTAGAAGATTCTAATATATTAAAAACATAATAACCGAATATAACAAAGAGCCGCTGGAAAAACGGCTAAGCGCCCGTCTTTCTAGCGATCCTTTGCTAATAACCCTTTTCAAACTCCATCCATTCCATTACTCTTGTATGCCCGATCCGGCTCCCTTGGGTTGCAGGGTCCGGCGAGAATCCAGATTTCACGGGTCCGTCGACGCGGTGACCTGGAAAATTTATCCGGTGAGTGCAAACAGAAGAATCAGGGTGGCATCTGCTCTATGAAGTTTCTCTTCTCAGTCAAGTTTCTTTTTGCCGTCGCCATGTTCGTCTTCGGCATGGTTTCCCTGGCGGGGGTAAACCTGTTTTTTGATGCCACCAATCAGATGGAATTCTGCACCTCCTGCCACTCGATGAAGACCAACCTTGAGGAGTACAAGGAGACGGTGCACTTCAAGAATGCCTCCGGCGTCCAGGCCACCTGCGCCGATTGCCATGTGCCCAAGAGCTTACTGCCCAAGGTACAGGCGAAGATACTGGCGGCCAAGGACGTTTATCACGAGATCATGGGAACCGTGGATACCACGGAGAAATACGAGGCGCGTCGTTGGCAGATGGCCAATGTGGTCTGGGACAAGATGCGCGCTTCCAATTCACGCGAATGCCGCTCCTGCCACGACTACGACAACATGGACCTCAGCGCCCAAAGCAAATCCGCACGCAACCGTCATCCGCGGGCGGAATTGGAAGGCAAGGCCTGCATCGATTGCCACAAAGGCATAGCCCATACCGAACCGGATGAGCCGGAAGAGCCCGAACCCGCGGCCAAGGCCGAGGGCTGATTTCTCGAGCGGTCGGTACGCATGCCGGCTGCTCTAAGTGAGGAAAAATTCCTTAAGGACAGGGTTGCAACTGCGGGGAGTTTGTCCCGCCCAATAAATGCGTCAGTGAAAACCAACTGGAGGATCTGTTATGCAGACATCAAAAATCAAAGGCACGCTGCTGGCGTGCAGTTTGGCGCTGAGTGGCGCCGCTTTTGCCGCCCCCAGCGGCGACATGCTCGGCAACACCTGTGCTGGGTGCCATGGCACCAATGGCAATAGCGTCGGCCCAGCCAGCCCCACCCTTGCCGGCATGGATCAGGAGATCTTCATCGATGCGATGAAGGCCTATCGTGACGACTCCCGTGCCTCCACCATCATGGGGCGTCTGGCCAAGGGTTATACCGATGAGGAGTACGCGGCCATGGCTGAATACTTCAACAAGCAGAAATTTGCCGCGGCAGATCAGCCGGCGGATGAAGCCCTAGCCAAGAAGGGCGCCAAGCTGCACGACAAGTACTGCGAGAAATGCCATGAAGACGGTGGTCGTTCCGCTGCCGATGGCGGTATTCTCGCCGGCCAGTGGATGCCCTATCTGGCCTATTCCATGGAAGACTTCATGGCCGGAACCCGGGAAATGCCGAAGAAAATGAAACAGCAGGTCGAGAAGATGAACAAGGCCGTGGGCGCCGATGCGGCCGCGCAACTGTTGAACTTCTACGCCAGCCAGAAATAAGGGGGAAAGATAATGAGCAATTTCAGTCGTAGAGAATTCATCAAACTGACCGGCGGCGCTACCGCAGCCGCGGCCACCCTGGGCTTCAGCCCCTTTGTCATGGGCGCTGCGAGCAAGAAGGTAGTGGTTGTCGGTGGTGGCACCGGTGGGGCCACCGCGGCCAAGTACATCCGGATGATGGACCCGAATATCGAGGTCACCCTGATCGAACCCAACGAGATCCACCACACCTGTTACATGAGTAACGAAGTGCTCAGCGGCGAGCGCAGCATCGAGCAGATCCAGGTCAGCTACGATGGCCTGAAGAAGCACGGGGTCAAGGTGGTCAAAGCCAAGGCCAGCATGATCGACGCCGTGAAGAAGCAGGTCGTCACTGACAACGGCAGCTTCCCCTTCGACCGCTGCGTGGTCTCCCCCGGCATCAGCCTGGTGTATGACGCCTACGAAGGCTACAGCAAAGAGGTGGCGGATGGGGCCATTCCCCACGCCTGGAAGGCCGGCCCTCAGACCGAGACCCTGCGCAAGCAGCTGGTGGATATGAAAGACGGTGGCGTAGTCGTCATCGTGGCGCCGCCGAATCCCTTCCGCTGCCCGCCTGGACCCTACGAGCGCGCCGCGCAAATGGCCCACTACCTGAAGAACAACAAGCCGAAGTCGAAGATCATCATCCTCGACCCCAAGGCCTCCTTCTCCAAGCAGGGTCTGTTCACCTCCGGCTGGAAAAAGCACTACGGCGACATGATCGAGTGGCGCGGCACCCCCGAGGGTTCCGACGATAACAAGGTCAAGTCCGTGGATGCAGCCACTATGACCGTCGCCACCGGCTTTGATGAGATCAAGGCCGACGTGATCAACCTGATCCCGCCGCAGAAGGCCGGCAAGATTGCCCTGGATTCAGGCCTGGCCAGCGACAAGGGCTGGTGCCCGGTGGATCACAAAACCTTTGAGTCCACCCTCAAGCCGGGGGTGCATGTCATTGGTGACGCCAGCATCGCCATGCCCATGCCCAAGTCGGGCTACTCCGCCAACTCCCAGGGCAAGGTCTGCGCAGCGGCGGTGGTTGCCCTGCTCAACGGCCAGGAAGCCCCGGATCCGGCCTACGTCAACACCTGTTATTCGATCCTGGCACCTAATGACGGTATTTCCGTCGCTGCGGTCTATCGCTACGTCGATGGCAAGATTCAGGACGTCAAGGGCGCCGGCGGCCTGACTCCAGGCTACGACAAGACCACGGATGCCATGCGCGCCCGTGAAGTGCAGTATGCCTACTCCTGGTACAAGAACATAGTTCACGACAGCTTCGGCTGACAGACCAGGGCCTAGGCCATAACCTTGGGGCGCTGCGGCGCCCCTTTTTTGTGCGTGCCGATTGAGACCAGTGGATTGAGATCAGTGGATTGAGATCGGCGGCTTGAGCCCGGTGGTGGCCGCTCAGGATTCTAGTGGCGCTCGGGATTCTGGCTGTCGCCAAATTCGGCCTGGGTATCAAATTCGTGGGCGGCAAATTCGTCTTCAGGGCTGGCGATGCGATGGTTTTCGGCAAACCACTCGCCCAGATCGATGAGTTTACAGCGCTCGCTGCAGAAGGGGCGCCAGGGCGATTTGTCGCTCCATTCGACGCTGGTGGAGCAGGTGGGACAGAGGACCTGTTTCATGCCATCGCGCCTCATATCACCGACAGGCCCAGGCGAAAGCTCAGATCCTCCACGTGGGTGGAGATCTCCAGGGTTGTGCTGTCCACCTTGCGAAAGCGGATGCTCATGCGGTGCCGGTTGCCGCTGACTTCGGGGAAGATGTCGCAGTCAGAGGGCAGCTCGACGCTCACCAGCTGGGTAGTCTGACCGGCGTCAAAGCCCTGCTGATAGTAACCCTCGGCAGCAACGGCCTCGCTCATAACGTAACTGCCACGGTAGATGCCGAGCAGGAGCTTGACGCTGTCATTGACGGCGCTGAATTCATCGAACCAGCGGCTGAGGGTTTGGATACGCAGGGCCTTGGGTTTGCTCAGCCAAAGATGAAACAGCGGCAGGTCAAAGGCGCAGGTGCCGCCGGGGATGGTGCTGCGCTGCATGATGGCCTTGAAAAAATCATCTTCACGCAGGTCCAGGCCGATTTGCTTGCTGTGTTGCAGCAGACTGGTCTGGACTTGGGTCAGGCTGTCCAGGGTTTCCTGCAAGCGCTGAGGGTCAACCCCAGGCAGCTGGTTGAGCCGCTTCATGCCGTTGAGGTTGCGGTCGATTTCCTTGAGCAACTCGGATTTGAGATCGGTGCGGCTGAACAGATTGGCCGCTTCCACCAGACCGGCGATGGCTGCTTGACTGTCCCAGCTGACCTCTGAGGGCAGATAATGGAGGATGCGGGCAAAGATGTATTCCAGGCGCAGCAGAATCCGACTTCTTTCATTCAGCGGGTATTCAAAGCAGGCCATGGTGAGTGTTCAGATTCCGCAATTGGGCTGGGGTATTTTGGTCTAGAAGTCGGGTGGGATGCAAAGTGATTTATCGCATTTTATTTGCGGCGTTCGTTTGCTCCCTCTGCTGTGCACCCAGTCGCAAATAGCACGCATGCAATTGCGCCACCTGCTGCGGCAGGGTAGCAAGGGCTGCCGCGTCGTCGTTGTCGAGGATGTCGTCGGCGATCTGGCGTCGTTGCGCACGGCTGGCTTGGCTGGCGATCATGCGCTCGGCCAGGTCGGCCGAGAGGCCGTCGCGCGTCATCAGGCGCTGTTTTTGCGTCTGCTCCTGGCAGTCGACGAGGAGAACGCGATCGACCAGGTCGCGCTGGCCGGTTTCCGTCAGCAGGGGGATGACGAACAGCAGGTAGGGCTCGGTTTGCAGCTGCCGGGCCTGCTCCAGCATGGCCTGGCGGATCAACGGGTGGAGCAGGCTCTCCAGTTGCTTGCGCTGCCGGGGATCGGCAAAGATGCGCTGGCGCAGGGCCCTGCGGTCCAGCTCAGCCTGGTCGTTGAGGATGTCTGGGCCAAAGTGATCGATCAGGGTTTGCAGCCCGGCCGTGCCAGGAGCAACGCAGGCGCGAGCGATGAGGTCGGCATCTATGACCTGGACGCCGAGGGATTGGAATAGGCTAGAGACCTGCGATTTGCCGGAGGCGATGCCGCCGGTGAGACCGACAACCAGGGGCAGGGAGCTGGCTGGGTATTGTTCAGCCAAGGCCAGCAAACTGCAGATAGCGGCTGGTGATCTGATCGCCCCAGAGCAGGCTGATCCAGCCGGCGATGGCCAGGTAGGGGCCGAAGGGGATGGGTACACGGCGATCATGGCCGCGCAGCAGGACCATGCCCAGGCCAAATACGGCCCCTACCACCGATGACATGAGGATGATGAGGAATACGTCTGCCCAGCCAGCCCAGGCGCCAAACAGGGCCAGCAGTTTGAAATCGCCGTAGCCCATGCCTTCCTTTCCGGTGAGCAGCTTGAACAGCCAGTAGAAGCTCCATAGGGAGAGATAACCCACAGCGGCGCCGATGATCGCCTGGTCTGCAGACACAAACAGCGCCGGAATGCTGAGGATCAGGCCAAGCCACATAAAGGGCAGGGTCAGGCTGTCGGGCAGCAGTTGATGGTCGATGTCGATCAGGCTCAGGGCAATCAGCGCCCAGGTCAATACCATGAGGGCAAGCGCCTGCAGGGTTGGACCCAGCTGCCATAGCACGATGAGCGAAAGGATAACGGTGAGCAGTTCCACCAAGGGATAACGCAGACTGATGGGGGCGTGACAGGACGAGCAGCGGCCCTTGAGCAGCAAATAGCTAATGAC